>CAMLOB010000036.1 GCA_946481475.1 uncultured Chlorobiota bacterium
GCCAACCGTCCTTCCTGCAAAGACTCGGCGTGGATCGTTCACTTGTCCGCCATTGTCGCGGTGTTCTGATATATCCTTGTATCGGCTATCGTCACATACATTGCCGTCGACCCTGCTGGTCCCATCAATCACACACATTGCACTATGCTGTCAATTCCTACTCTCCGCTATCGCTTCGACACCCTTATGTCCCGAGGCACCTCGGCCCTGATTTTCTGGCTTGCCGTACTCTGTTTTCTGGTAGCCCTTTTCGCCACTCTCGCCTTTCTGTTATTCCAGTCGAAGCCGACGGGAAGTGAGGGGATAGGAGTGATCGGGACGTTCTGGCACAGCCTGATGTTTCTGGTCCATCCGGGCCCGATCGAGATGGCCGACGGAGACTGGGGTTTTGTTCTGGTAACGTTCATTGTGTCGCTCGGGGGACTGCTGGTTGCCAGCACACTCATCGGTCTGCTTACCACAGGCATCGGCAACAGAATCGAGAACCTGAGGAAAGGACGGTCGGTGGTTGTTGAGAAAGGGCATACCGTAATTCTCGGCTGGTCGGTGACCGTCCCCTCGATCGTGGCGAACCTGATCGAGGCAAACGCCAATCAGAAAGAGAGCTGCGTGGTCATCCTCTCTTCACGATCAAAAGTGGAAGTGGAAGATGAACTCAGGGAACGTCTCGGTGATACCGGCACAACCCGCATCGTCGTTCGATCGGGTGCAATCACCTCACCGGGCGACCTGCTGCTGACTTCTCCCCGGACGGCAAAATCCATCATCATCGTCTCATCAGAAGTCGACGACCCGGATGCAACTGCAATTCGTTCCCTCCTGGCCCTCTCCCGTGTTGTCAGATCATGGACCGGCAAAGGAGTGATCGTTCAGGTACGGGAAGAACGGAATATCGAGGTATTGCGGATGATCGCCCCGGAGGCCATCCGCACGGTTCACGCCGGCGACCTGATCTCCCGCATTATGGTGCAGGCGGGACGACAGTCGGGATTGTCGGAGATCTATGCCGAGCTCCTCGACTTTGCCGACAATGAGGTCTACTTCCATGACAGTCCCGATCTTGCCGGTCACACATTCGGCGAAATCGCTTTCATGTACGAGCGGGGGATGCCGATCGGCATCAGGCAACGCGACGGGAAGATCCGCCTGCGTCCTCCGGCCGATATCCGGTTCGAGACCGGTGACAGAGGCATCGTCATCGCGGTCGATGACGACGAGTCGGAGCTGCGGATCAATCCGGAACGATCATCGGTGATCCACGAAGAGGAGATCATACTGCCGGTCAGACGCTCCCCTCAGAGCGAACGAACCCTGATCCTCGGCTGGAACGGACACGTGCCCGGAATACTTCGCGAACTCTTTTCCTATGTGACCCCGGATTCAACTGCAACAGTCGTAACGCCGGAGGGGATAGTGAACGGAGACATGGAGGAAATCGGCTCTGCTCCGTACGGCGACAGAGTCACCTTCCTGGCCGGCTCGATCACTTCCCGCACTTCCCTTCAAAGTCTTGAAGTCGGCACCTACGACCACGTCATCGTCGTCCCCTGCTCGGATAACAGAGCGGCCGGGGACGCCGACTCGGATACCCTCGTGACGCTCCTCCACCTGCGACGCATTGCCGACGATACGGGGGCAACGTTCTCCATCGTCACCGAGATGCTGGACGCCCGCAATCGTGAGCTGGCGGAAATCGCCAATCCGGACGACTTCGTGATCGATGAACGATTGATCAGTCTGATGCTCTCGCAGGTTGCCGAGGCTCCGGAGATCGAGGAAGTGTTCACCGAACTCTTCAGTGCCGAAGGCTCAGAGATTTACGTTCATCCCCTCGACTGGTATGTCCGTCCGGGAAGCACAAGCTGGGATACGGTTGTCGAATCGGCACTTCGTCGAAGCGAAATCGCCATCGGCTACCGCAAGGCACGGGATTCGCGCGACAAGACAAAGCGGTACGGCGTACAACTGAACCCGGAGAGGGAGAAAGAGATTGTGGTGGAGGATGGGGATATGATTATTGTGCTGGGGGATGAGTAGCCGCCGGACCGGGATCATTACAATGCATCCCCGGCAGCCGCAGCATCCACGGCTGCGACCGGAACGGCTACGCAATGCCCGGTCTTCTCTTCATCCGCCCGCCGCCGAGAAACGACGAGAGACGAGGGCGCACCGAACGGATGGAGAACAGCGAGAACGGATACCCCTGCCGTCGTACTCCCCCCTCCTAACACTCCTTCAGTCCTTCCACCACATGCTCTTCAAGCATTCCTTCCTCTCGTGATCCCCCTCTGCAAAGACAATCCCGGAGCCTCTGTCGGAAGAGACTCCGGGATTGCAACGTCCACACCCGGTCTATCGATTTGCGAAAACCGCATCGAACAGTCCTGAAATCCGATCCACGGAATACGCGGATCAGATGTTGTCGGGCGGATACGAGGCAACGCCCCCCATGACGTAGGCGACCTGCTGCTCGATCGGAATCGTCCCGCTCACCTGGGGCGGTCCGAACGTCACGACCACCGAACCCGATTCGGAAACCGCATCGACCTTCTGCACCGAATACGTCGCCGAGGCGGAACCGATCGTAAACAGGCCGAACAGTTTGAGTTTGACCGATGCACCAACCTTCAGGTCGCTCGTAATCAGGCTGTTGTCGGCCGCAGAGAAGGTCATCGTGATCGTCGGCTGTTGGCTGATGACAAACGTCTTGAGTCGTGAGAACGCCTTCCCCGTCCCTAACAGATCATTCACATTGAACTCACTCCCCTGCAGCTTGTAGCCGGTTGCGTCCTCTCCCGTCTTGGCGACCACTTCATCGAGTATGTCATTGGCATACCAGCCGGTGCTGTTGTCGTTCGACAGGCGCGACGGAGTCGACGCGAAGAGGGTCACGCCCGGATAGACCATCTCCATCGTGACGTTCGAAGAGTGGGAGGTATAGCGGGAGAGATCGTAGGAAGCGGAACCGCCGATGGAAATTCCCAGAATATCAAGTATGGGGATCTCGAAGCCCCCCCCTCCCGAGATGCTCATCTGTGACGATGTGGAGCTGAAATTGGAGAGGTTGATTGAGATGTTGACCGCATTGTCGGCCGTGTTGAGCGATCCGATAAGCTGGTTTGCCGTCGGCAGTTTGTTCGGCGTATAGCCGACGTAGTAGCCGTCGGCACTCACCTGCTGTCCACCGTTCGCAGCCGACGGATGCGTCGTATTGCCGACCGCCGCCGTGATGCGATCAGTGGCGGCGTAGTATCGGTTGTGCAGTGCATAGCTGTCCCCGGCAATCGACTTGTACGAAGCGATCGCATTGCGAAGCGCGTTGAGCGTGTCGGGCAACTGGTCGAGACTGCCGAACTGTTTTGTCAGTTGATTGAAAACGTCCTGCAGCTTTCCTCCGAACGGCAGCGGATCTGAATACGTCCCGCCGGCATTCTCGAACTCCTTGAGAATCGAGGCGATCTGTGCGCTTGCGGCGGTATCCTGATCGTTCATCGTCTTCGTGTCCGCCTGCGAGAACGAGAACGTCACCCCCTGCATCACCTGTAAATACAGGTTCGAGAACCCGGCGCCGGTCAGATCAAGCTGACCGTTGCTGTCCAGCGAAAGCAGCGTGTCGATATCCTGAAGCGTTGCCTGGTTGTAGTAAGCGTTCGGACCGTAGGTGATGCCGTAGTTGAAGCCGGCCGGGTAGATCACGGCGTCGAACTCTCCGTCCAGCTTGGTAGCCAGGAATTGGCTCACCTTTTGCTTGAGAGTGTCGACAAAGGCCTGCTGACCCGAAGAGACCGACGAGGCGGCCAGACAGCTCAGCAATTGTCCCGTCTGATTGACACGTGACTCACACCGGCTTAATGGAGGTGGAGGGTTTTTCGGATTTGCATTTTTCCAGTTTGCGTAGGCCTGGCCGAGGGCGATTCCCTCGTCCGTTGCGACCACTGTCTGGGCCCAGTCCCACAGGGGCGGCTCTGTTTCGGGACGACGAATGTAGACTCTGTACGTCGGCATGGTATGCTCTCTTGTGTTGTAGTTGATAAACGGTTGTTTGATGAAACGCCTCCCGGAATCCGGCCTTCGATCCTCTTCCGGGTCACTGCTGCCGCAACTGCGTTATGATCGGTTTGATGTGCTCCGCCTTCTCACCGTTGCACGTGAGAACGGGCATTTGTTCGGACTCAGGGATCCGCCATGCTGCACCTCCGGTCGACTCTCTGTTGTGCGTGTGGATGGAACGAACCGGATGAGCGGACTGTCCGCTTGCAGGTTTGCGGGGGATTCCCGCCCCCCCGGCAATGCCGGGAGACAACTGACCGCGTGGTTGAGTAGCTCCCCCCTCCTTCTCCTTCACAGGAATCCCTTGTCGGCCGACATCGAAGGAGAGCGTCTCCGCTTCACCTGTTCGTTCACATATTTTTCTCTCCTTTCGCTGCTCACGATGAAGCAATCGAGGAGGGTGCAAAACTGGCAGGTTGCGGATCTCTGTGGTAGACCATAAAGGGGTGAATAGAGGATTGGGGAGTTCCCCGGATCGGGGGCGTAGGTATACGGGGCCGAACACGGGGATTCTACGGTCATGCGGGCAGATCGGCGAGAAACAACAATACTTGTGGAAGGAGTTGTCCCATGGTTCCGGGAAAACCGCAACGCCCCCCGGTAGCCGCAGCCTTCACGGCTGCGACGGAACGTACGCCTGCCTTACGTATCAAAAGACCCCAAAGTAACCTCTGTCGATTTTCCGTGTTATCGTCACTCGCCTTCTTGCCCCCTCGGGGTGCCAAGAGCATAGAGAAATCGTTTTCACAACAAGAGGAGTATTGGAAAGCATCATGAAGATCAACCTGCACACCCTTGATCTTGCCCGGCTGAACTCGGCAACGAAGTACCCGTCAATCCCGACGTACCACGCACTCAACCCGAAGAACGGAAGTCTTATGGATGAGATCATCCCGTTTACCGGCTCGGTTATGTTGACTGAAAAAGTCGATGGTACAAACGCGCGCATCATTACCACGCCGGGAAATATGTACATCATCGGAAGCCGTGCAGAGTTGCTCTATGGCAGGGGCGATCTTGTCGCCAACTCGGCACTCGGTATCGTTGATGCACTCCGTGAGATTGCAGAACGCGTTGCTGATGCCCACGATCAGGATGCAATCGTCACCTATTATATTGAAGTCTTCGGCGGTAAGGTGACAAAGGCAAGCCGCGAATACACCGGTCGGTCTGCCGTCGGATTTCGTCTCTTCGATGTGGCCATACTTGATACGTATGAAGAGGTCTTGGCAAAGGAGGAAGCGGCAATCTCCAGCTGGCGGGAGAACGAAGGAGCAGGATGGCTCTCCGAGGATGATCTCCGTATCGAAGCTGACCGTCATGGCCTTGAGCTGACACCCCGGATCGGCGAGGTTGATCTCCTCCCGAACGGTATCGAGGAGACCGATGCCTTCCTGAAGGCAACCATTCCCACCTCACAATGTCGCCTCGACGATGAAGGTGAAGGAAAGCCCGAGGGACTGGTTGCCCGTACACATGATCGTTCGCAGATCGCAAAGCTGAGATTCGATGACTATCAGCGAACAATAAAGCGGCAAGCAAAAGGGGGTTAAGAAGAAGCCCCCGATAAGACAACCCCGACACTTCCTGGAAGCAACCAACGGAACGGGGAGATACCGTCATCGGTATCTCCCCGTTATCATTTCAGAACCCCTTGTTCCCCGGACGGATCAGTTCCGATGGAAGATCATCCAGTCTCCCTCGGCATAGATGATGTACTCTTATTAGGGCTTCTTAAAAGTCTCGAATTGCAGAAGTCTCAGTTGCTTGGTGATTCTTGGTGCCCTTTGTACCTTCGTGGTAAGAATCAGACGCACCACCAAGAGCACGAAGCATCACCAAGTCGTAGAGCCTGTCCCAGATGCTTCTCTGTGACTGCTCAGACCACAGAGCACACCGGCTTCTTTTATGAAACCCTCTTACACCACCCGCGCCAACGCCGTCCCCATCCGCATGTTCGTCGCATCGAGTCCCGGCGTCTGACCGTAAAAGTCGAACTCCAGGTTCACGCCGGGACGGAAGAAGAGACAGTGGGTGGAGCCGCCGAAGTGGAACATGCCGAGCTGTTCCCCCTTCTCCACCCGATCCCCCACGTTCACGGTCACCTGGCAACTCGAGACTTCAGCCATGCCGACCGGCATCACGCACATCAACCCGATCTTCGGATTGTCGGCTTCGATAAAGATCAGCGCCCGTGTGGCGACGGCGGTCAGGAAGGGCTGCGAGTTGTTCGGTGCACTCGGGTCGGCCCCATCGGGATTCTTGAACCCTTCGTAGAGATTCTCCAGATAGTAGGTGCCGTTCACCACAGAGACCTTTTTGATCGTTCCGCTCACCGGACTGTTCCAGCGGTGGTAGCTCAGGGCACTGAGGAAGGCCTGGTAGACCGTCCCCCCGACAAACTCCGGCACGTACTCGTCGAAGTCGAGCATGTTCTCCAGCGAGTAGGGTTGCCCCTTGATCCAGAACGTGTCGTTGAGCGCAACGTCGGTCTTCACCTGCAGCGGGGCCGACTCGCAGGCGTTGGCGATCACGCTGTCGTCATCCGGATCGGAGACCGGGCGGACGCCGGGACGGAACGTGCGGGTGAAGAAAGCATCCCAGGAACCGAAGCCGTAGTACTCTTCCCCCGGTTCGCAATTGAAGATCTCCTCGAACGTGTCGGGCGTCGGGTTCGTTCCGTCACCGAGGGCCGAGCGGGCAACATCCACCATCTCCGCTTTTGCCGCATCCCCCAACCAGGGAACGACCTCCGTCTCCGGATCAAGTCTGCTGACCGGTTCGGTCAGCACATAGCGGGAATCTTCGGTCTGCAGAAACTCCGACCAGTAGGCGAGAATCTTCTTGAATTGCTGGTTGATCAGTCCGTTGGCGAAGACGCTGTAGCCCGCTTCGGTCGCCATCGGCCAGTCGAGCAGAGCGTTGATCGGGAAGCCGATCAGTCCCGAGGGTTCGTGCGTCTGCACATCCTGATAGGCTTCCGGAGCGGTCGTCATGATCCCGTTGAGCAACTGCAGGAACTCTTCAAAGGTCCTGACCTGGATCTGGCCGAGGGGCGTCAGCTTCTCGTGCATGCAGGCCTCGGCAAACATTGCCTCCACCTGGGCGTGAAGCGCAGTGTCGGAATCGACCATTGCTTTCAGTTCGGCAATCGGGGGGACCAGTTCATCCGACCGATCGGCGACATAGTTTTTGAGCTTCCGGATCCATCGGTCGACATAGCTGTAGTCTTCGGGCATCCAGCCGCCCGGAGAGGCTTTGATGAGCTTCGTCTCTTCCGCCGTGTTCATTTCCGCTGTGTTCATGGTGCTGTCTCCTGGTTGTGGCACATGCCGTCTTCCGATTCGACGGCAGAGGCCGGTTATGGTGGAAAGTGTCTATGGACAGTCGTACTGATCGAGCGGATCTTCGCAATGCATCTCCGGGAACTCACACAGAGGAAGGCTCCGAACCGTCCGGGCCGGAAGGGAACGACACGGGCGACATGAGGAGTACTCCCCTGTTCAGGGAATCGGGTCACCCGATAAAGCGAAGGATTGACCACACACACTCAATGATTTGACGGCTGCAAACTACTTCGTTCCCCCGTAACGGTGCAAGCATCTCTTCAGAAGATTTTCCATGCCCGTCCGAATGCAGGAGAAAACGATCCGTTTATCCCGACTCTGAGAGGAGTTCTTAAAAGTAGCCTGTGTGCTCTGTGGTCTGAGCAGTCATAGACAAGCATCACGGACATACTCTACCCCTTGGTGATTCTTCGTGACCTTTGTGTCTTGGTGGTGAAAAAACACAAAGGCATCCGCCGCGGCGGGCACAAAGAAGCTACCCAGTACCACGATTCAAGACGTTTAAGAAACCCTCTGAGGAGGAGCCGCCGATCAGTTCACGGCAAAGAGTTGCCAGCCGCCACCCACAAAGAGATAGGTCAGCTTGTCCCCCGTCGCTCGCACCGTTCCTCCGACGGTCGCCCCGTCCGGATCGGAGACGTAGATGTAGAGAATCTGTCCCTCGCTCCCTCCCGCCGGAAGTGCGACCGTCGGGGCCGAGGCTCCCGTTGCGTCGTCGATTTCGTAGACCGAAATGTCGTCCGGCAGAGTTGCCGGAGCGCCGGAGTCCGTGGAGAGAAGAACCCGTCCGGTGGTGATCTCCAGCGCCGTGCCGTCGTTGCCGGCCGCACTGTTTTCAAGCATGAGCGTGGACACGGTGTTGCTTGTGCCGGCAAAGGACTGCGGGCCGGTCGAACCGTCCGCCCAGCTCATCACGCCGTTCGTATCGCTGGAGAGGACCTGTCCGTTTGCACTCGGAGGAGAAGTCGGAAGGATGTAGTTGATGTCCTCGCTCTGCTCACCCGCTTCGAACGAGGTCGAATGGACCGTCCCCGAATCGGTGACCGGAAAGTCGCCCGTCACGCCGTTCGCTTCGTAGAACACCAGACGACCCGCTCCGCTGTCGTTGTTCGCCAGCCAGAGATCGGTGTTGCCGAAGACCGCCACCTGTCGTTGGTCGATCCTCATCGGGCCGACACCGCTCGGGTCTCCGAGGAAGCCCACACTTCCGCCGGCAGTCGCCTCGAATACCAGACTTCGGCCGCCAAGGATCGTGCTGAGACCCGCCGCCACCTGATTGCTCCGTCCACCCATCACGACTGAATAATCTCCGCTTGCGATGTTATTATACCCTCCTCCTATCGCTGCACTGGTTGCCGACACCTGATTTGCTATCCCGCCGGCAATTGTTCCCTGTCTGCCGGTAACGGAATTGCCTATACCTCCACTGATAGTTCCATACAGATTCGACACATGATTCGATTCGCCCCCTCCGATCACCGAGCTTCTGCCGGTTGCCCCGGCTCCGGCAACGGCTTCGTGCTGCAAATCGACAGCGTACTGCCCCAGCGCAGTACCGCCGGTGCCGTGCTGGATACTCCCGTTCGTGTTGAGCGTCAGCGCATTGGCGGTTCCACTGTCGACGTAGATGCGCAACGCCGTCGAATCGCCTGTCCCGATAAAGTTCGTTCCCGGAGTCGTGCCGGTGTTCCCGGTCAGACTCCATGCATCGGTGCCGGTGCCGGTTGCGTCGTTCCCCCACGTGAGGGTGACGGTGGTGCTGACGACCGAGCCGGCCTTCAGAATCTGTCCGGCAGTCGGCATGGACGCCGGAAGGATATACCGGATATCTCCGGTCTGCGTCCCCGCCTCGAACGACGTAAAGTTCGTGCCGCTCGGAAAGGCTCCGGTATCGGTCTCCGCCTCATAGAACCGCAGTCTGCTTGCGGCGCTTCGGTTGTTCGCCAGCCACAGATCGGTGTTGCCGAAGACCGCGACGTTATTATCGCCGATCGTCATGGGCAGATTTCCCTGTTGATTCGCCAGGTAACCGAAACTGTTGTGACCGTTCAGCGTCAGGCCCCTCCCTCCGGCAATAACCGAGTGTCTGGCCAGGCGGCCGAGCGTGTTGTCGTTTCCACCCCCGATCACCCCTCCGGCCGCACGCTCGCCGATCGTGTTTGCAATGCCGCCGGCAATCGTCGATGAGTTCGCAACCGAATCGATGGTGTTCTGACTCCCCCCCCCGATCGTCGAATGGAGGGAGATGGTACGGATCGTGTTTGCACTGCCGCCGCCGATCACGGCGTTGTCGCAAAACGTGCTGATACTGTTCCCGCCTCCCCCGCCGATTGTCGCGTTGTCGCAGAACGTGCCGATACTGTTCCCCTGCCCCCCACCGATTGTCCCGAAGCTCGATGTAATGCTGTTCGCACTTCCATTGCTCCCTCCGCCGGAGATCGTATTGCCCGAACCGGCGGCAACACTGTTCCCCTGATATCCTCCGACGATGTTCGGACTCGTCCCGTTCGGTTCGAAGCGCATCGCGCGCCCCCGTCCGTCGGTGCCGTTCGTGTTGCCGTCGTCGACGTGGATCTGGAACGGCTCGTCGTCGGTCGTGCCGATGAAATGCGTTCCGGCAACCGTACCGGCGTTCCCCTCCTGAAGCCAGGCATCGGCCAACACATCCCAGCTCATCACGCCGTTCGTGTCGCTCGAAAGAATCTGACCGTTCGTCGTCGGCGGGGATGCCGGAAGGATGTAACCGGCCAACGGATCGCTCCAGCTCATCACGCCGCTTGTATCGCTCGAAAGAACCCGACCGTTCGTCGCCGGCAGGGATGCCGGAAGGATGTAACCGGCCAGCACATCGTACCAGCTCATCACGCCGCTTGTGTCGCTTGAAAGAACCTGACCGCTTGAGGTCGGAAGCGCCGTCGGAAGAACGTAGGTGATGTCGGCCGACTGATCCCCCGCCTCGAACGAGCTGTAGTGGACGGTTCCCGACAAGGTGACCGGGAAGGCTCCCGTGTCGCCGTTCGCTTCGTAGAACCGGAGACGGCTCGCCCCGCCGTCGTTGTTCGCCAGCCAGAGATCGGCGTTGCCGAACACGGCAGTCTTCGGTTCGGCGACGGTCATCGGTCGTCCCGAAGGAATAGTGCCGCTGTTCTCGGCATTGAAGCCGAAACTGCCGTCGCCCGCGAGAGTCAGTCCGTATCCTCCCGGGATTGCCGAGTATTTACCTCCGGCGGAATTATTCACGCCTCCCGCAACGGTTGCGTAGATATCCGACGCGGTGTTCCCGATGCCTCCTCCCACCGTCGCCTGGGCTTGCGACGCGGTATTCTGGAATCCTCCCGAGACCGTCGCGTAGAGTGCGGCGGCATTGTTCTCGAATCCTCCTCCAACGGTCGTGTAATTCCCGGATGCGGTATTGTTCCCTCCTCCCGATACGGTCGCGCCCGCACTGGAAGCCGCATTACCCGACCCGCCCCCGACCGTCGAGTAGCCGCCCGACGCCCTGTTCTGTCGACCTCCCGCGATGGTCGAGGACTCTCCGGAGGCAACCTGCGTCGCCTGATGAAACGGAAAGTTCACGTTCTGCAGATCGATCGCCCCCTCTCCCCGGACATTTCCCTTGAGGCCGCGCTGGATACTTCCGTTCGTGTTCAGGAGCAGACTGTTGTTCGCACCT
Organism: uncultured Chlorobiota bacterium; assembly: GCA_946481475.1. The sequence continues at coordinate 11,071 of CAMLOB010000036.1, forward strand.
CCATTGACATACAGATGCAAGGCCTGCGCATCGCTCGTGCCCAGGAAATCCGTCCCGGGAGTCGTGCCGGCATTGCCCCCCAGAAGCCACACACCGGAAGTTCCGGAGGGGACAAGCAGAAACTGCGCCGTGTCGCTCCCCATATCCGGAATCGTCAGGATCACGTCCTGACCAAGAGGAGTCGGCGTCCGGATCGTCATCGTGTTTCGCGTTCCGTCGGCGCCATCATCGTCGATGACGATCCGCTCGGCCCGCAGATCGCGGTTCTGAGCGGTTGCCGACAAGCTTGCGGTCAAACCGAGTGCAAGTGCACAGAGAAGGCGGATCGCGGACAACGGGACATAGGCTGTGTTCATTGGAATTCTCCGGCAATCGAACGTTGTAGTGACAGATCGGGGAGGGAGAACAGCTCTCGCGCCGTTCGTCAATGCCGAAGGATACGCCCGGATGCGATGTTATGGAAACCGGCATCGGGGTACGCTTTTTCAAAACCGACCCGACGCATCGTTCGGAACATCTTCCACCTTATACAGGCCGTCGTCCGCCGAGCGGCGGGCATTTGCCGAGCGGCGGATACTGATACATCCGGACAGGATCATTGCCGATGGTGTGGAACGAATTGCGCCGTACGGAGCATGAGGAATGTCGCCGCTCGAGACAGCGCGCGAGTGGAGGAGGGAATCCCATTGCTATCGATCCGACCCGTACAATCGCCCCACGGGAAAGAACGACACGGAACGACCGGGAACGGGAGTTCCGGTCGTTGCCGTTGCGACACATCGAAGCGCTGCGGACTCCGGTCAATTCAATTACATGAACTCAATTCACATGGAAGAGCTGCCACCCGCCGTTGACATAGATGTAGGTGAGCCTGGAACCGGCCGCGCGAAAGACACCCCCGATACCTCCCACTCCCCCTACCGTCGAACCGTCCGGATCGGACACGTAGATGTAGAGGATCTGTCCGTCCGTCCCGCCGGTCGGCTCACCGACAACGGGGGCCGAGCCTCCTGTCCCATCATCGATATTGAAGACAGCGACATTGTTCGGGATGCTTAGGGGGGCGCCCTGTGCGTGCGAAAGGACAACCGCCCCCTCCGAAATCGATAGTGCTATTCCGTCGTCGGAACCGGCACTGTTCTCCAGAGCAAGCGTCGGAGTGGCCACACTGGCGTTGCTGAAGGATTGTGCGCCGGTCGGATCCGGACTGTCGGCCCAGCTCATCACGCCGTTCGTGTCGCTGGAGAGAACCTGCCCGTTGGAAGTCGGCGGTGCCGTCGGAAGGATGTAGCTGATATCCTCGCTCTGGTCTCCGGCCTCGAACGAGCTGTAGTAGCTCGTCGCGGTCGGGAAGGTTCCGGTGTCGCCGTTTGCCTCGTAGAACCGCAACCGGCTCGCAGTGGTGTCGTTGTTGGCAAGCCACAGGTCCGTGTTCCCGAAGACCGCGACATCCGGTGTGTTGATGGTCATGTTGTTTGCTCCATCGCCGTTCCCCCCCAGAAATCCTACGCTGCCGCTTGCCGAGTCGGCGAGTGTGAGTCCCCTTCCGCCGAGAACTGCGCCGTAGCTCCCTGCCGCAGTATTTTCAGTACCTCCACCAATCGTTGCAGCAAGACCCGATGCCGTGTTCCCCGCCCCGCCGCCGACCATTGCAACATCACCCGATGCCGTGTTCCCATCCCCACCGCCGATCGTCGCGGCAACCCCTGATGCCGTGTTCCCATCTCCACCGCCGACTATCGCTGCAACCCCCGATGCCGTGTTCCCATCCCCACCGCCGATCGTCGCGGCAACCCCTGATGCCGTGTTCCCGGCTCCGCCACCGACTATTGCAACGTCACCCGATGCCGTGTTCCCCGCCCCGCCCCCGACCACTGCAGCACCACCCGATGCCGTATTCCCCTCCCCGCCACCGACCATTGAAGCATCACCCGATGCCGTGTTCGCGTCGCCGCCGCCGACCACTGCAGCAGCACCCGATGCCGTATTCGCGTCGCCGCCGCCGACCATCGCTGCAACCCCTGAAGCGGTGTTCCCATCTCCGCCACCAACTATTGCAGCAACCCCCGATGCCGTATTCCCCTCCCCGCCCCCCACCGTGGCCACCTCACCCGATGCGACGTTTTGAACTCCTCCACCGACCGTCGCAGCAAAACCCGATGCGGTGTCCTGAATTCCGCCGCCGACCGTCGAGCCCTCCCCCGAAGCGATGTGCTGCCCCCCGCCGCCGATTACGGCAGTCTCACCCGATGCGACGTTTTGAACTCCTCCACCGATCATCGCAGCAAGGCCCGATGCCGTGTTCACGGATCCGCCACCGACCATTGAAGCATCACCCGACGCGGTGTTCCCATCTCCGCCGCCGACCGTCGAGGCAACCCCTGATGCCGTGTGCCCGATTCCGCCACCGACCATTGAAGCATCACCCGACGCGGTATTCCCCTCTCCGCCGCCGACCGTCGCTGCAACCCCTGATGCCGTGTTCACGGCTCCGCCGCCGACCGTGGCGGTATCGCCGGATGCCGTGTTCCCATCGCCACCGCCGACCGTCGAGGCAACTCCTGATGCCGTGTTCACGGCTCCACCGCCGACCATCGCTGCAACCCC
>CAMLOB010000037.1 GCA_946481475.1 uncultured Chlorobiota bacterium
GCTGAGATAGACCCGATCATGCAGCATGTTCACGTTGATGACCGACACGTCCGGCCGGTATCCCTCGGCATACTGCAGGTACATCGTCCCGGCAAGGAAAATATCCCAGCGCGTCGTCAGCAGCACGGAGTTCTTCGGAAGCGGATCGATGATATTCCGCGCCAGGTCCTCCACCATCGTGTTGTCGCTCTGATCGACCCGACCGTAATGCAGCGCTCCGGCGGCAATCACCGAGAGGACACCGAGTCCGAGAGCCGCAGTCCTGCCGAAGCGCTGCAGAAGTCCCCACAGACCGAACATACTCCAGATACCGACCGTCAGCGTGGCGGTCATGAAGTAGGGTTCGATCTCCTTGATGGCATACATACCGGAGTAGACCAGACAGAAGAGAAAAAGAAGTGCGGTGAAGATACCGACCGACAGAGAGCGCCGGAACAGCACCACAATGCCGACGAGGGCGAGGATCAGACCGACGTAAACGAACTCCGACGGAAGCGTCGCGAAGTACCAACCGAGTTGATCGTCCAGCACCGACGGCCGGAACATCAACTGTCGGAACTGTTCGCCGGTGATGTGATCGAGGAAGCGGGGTAGCGTCGTCACGTGTCCCCAGTTGATCGCCGGATCGGCAGCCGCGCGGATCGGCAGATAGAGATAGGGAAGCAGCCCCAGCAGGAACCCCGGCACAAGGGCAAGGATGCGCCGGAAGGCCGATGCGGTAAGACCAAACGTGTTGAAGAAGAGATAGAGGAAGGCCGGAGCAAGAATCACGATCGTCATGTGATTGGCAAAGGCGAGCCCCAGAACAAAGGAAAATCCCCAAGCTCCACGTGACGGCGGCCATTCTCTCCCCGACTTCGCACCCAGTTCCCCGTTCAGATAGTTCAGGAACATCAGCATCACCAGCGGCAGCAGCAATGCGTGGAGTGCATATGCCTCGAACCCGGTCCCCTGACTCCACCAGACCGTCGTCATGGAGACAAGCAAGGCGGCCGGAACCGCGACGGCGAGGATCTCTCCTTCCCCTCTCGTCTTCTCAGACAACGTCTCGTCCGGCTCCGCCGTCGGCACCACGGCCAGAGGACGAAGAAGGCGGGCAAAGAGAAGAGTCATCACCCCGGTGCCGGCGCCGGTCATCAGGGCGGCCAGGATGTTCAATGCAATGATATCACGTCCCGGAATCAGGAGCGTCGCCACGTGCCCCAGAATCATCAGCAGAGGATAGCCGGTCGGGTGAGGGACGCCGAGAATCGAGGCCGAGGCGGCCATCTCGCCGCTGTCGATAAACCCGAAGGTTCGGTTCATCGTGAGAAGACAAAGAATCGTCACGAGGAGACCTGCGCCGAGAGCCGCAAGCCGGATCAGTCGTCTGTTCGCCATCTGGTTGTATTGCTTGAAATCGTTCGTGCCTGAGTCGCGAAGATACGGAGCGAAGAGCTGACTCTCGTATATTTGTCCCCTTCCGGAAGAGTCATCACAATCTTGGTGGCTTCTTTGTGTCCTTGGTGTCTTGGTGGTGATTCACCACAAAGACACAAAGGACACAAAGAAGCCACGAAGGGAAAGCACAATTATTCAATTCATGGCAGAACGACAGAGCAACTCCATCGCCACGGAACGGCGAACCCTGAAAGATTATCTCGGACTCGGCGCGCGTGGAATGGCCATGGGGGCCTGCGACGTGATCCCGGGGGTCTCCGGCGGAACGATGGCATTCATCCTCGGCATCTACGAAGAACTGATCTCCTCGATCCGCGCCATCGGTCGACCGGAATTTCTGAAAGCCCTTATGCAGTTGAGACTGGGAGATGCCGTCCGCGCAATCAACCTCCCCTTCCTCGCATCGGTCCTCGCCGGCATCCTGATCGCCATCGTCTCGCTTGCGAAACTGATGACATGGCTGCTGGAGAACCAACCGGTCTACCTCTGGAGCTTCTTCTTCGGACTGATCCTCGCCTCGGTCCTCGTCGTCAGCAAACGGATCCCGAAGTGGAACCCGTTGCTGATCGTCTCCCTCCTGCTGACCGCCGTTGCGGCGTACTTCCTGGTCGGGCTTGTTCCGGCACAGACGCCGGACGGACTCTGGTTCATCTTCCTCAGCGGCGCGCTGGCGATCTGCGCGATGATCCTTCCGGGCATCTCCGGTTCGTTCATCCTTCTTCTGCTGAGCAAATACCAGTACATCGTCGGACGGGTGGCGAAGATCAGCGACGGGACGATAACTCTTGAAGATGCAGGGGTACTCTTCACATTCGCCCTCGGATGCGGCATCGGCCTGATTACCTTCGCCCAGCTTCTCGGCTGGCTCTTCAAGCGCTACCACGATCTGACCGTGGCGATGCTGACCGGACTGATGTTGGGAAGTCTGAGAAAAGTCTGGCCCTGGAAGGAGACGCTTGAGACGATCATCGACCGGCACGGCAATCCGATTCCGGTCGTCGAGCAGAACATTCTTCCCGGTTTCGGGACGGAGTTCCTGATCGCCGTCGGGCTGGCCGTCGTCGGATTCGTCGTCGTCATCCTGATCGAGCGGATGGGGATGAAGGATATGGGGGATCATGTCTGAGTGTGGGAGGTAGCCGCAGGTCCCTCCACAGCGGGCCTTCGGCTTCAGCCTGCGGCAGGATGGCTACGGAAAGAAAATGCTCGACGGTATAACCTGAACAACGAAGAGCATGCCGACGGGATGAACATCTACGGAAGCATCGCATAACCGATAGGACAACTTCCCCCGATAGCGCAGCCTGAAGAGCTGTGTCTGTCCTTCCAAACCTACCGATCGAACCGGCCTCTTCTCAGAAGAACGCCCGCACCTCCATCTGTCCGGTGTGGATCACCCGGTCGCTCGGCGGTTCGGCCCGGCCGGTGTAGGTGACCGAGGCCTGGATGTTCGCTCCGAAACGATAGTCGAACCCGAGCCGCCCCACCCAGGTGGTGCCGATGCCGTAGCCGTCGGTTAACTGAAAAGGGAGCGTGAAGATATCCCCCCCCTGCAAATTGCTCCCGCTGACCACCGTCCGCTCCAGCGTCGCCCGGAGTCGTCCCTTCGTCTCGATGGAATAGATTGCCCGTATCTCGTTGCCGGTCAGGAAGGTGGAGCGGGGCGTTGCCGGGAAGACGTCGTCGGCCGAGCGGATAGTGAAGATCCAGCCAAGCTCCAGCGAACGCTCCGGACGATAACTGAAATCGGTCTGGAACTGCAACGCTTCCAGATCGAACGCACGGCTCGCATCAAGATCAGCACCGAGAAGCGACCGGTCCTCCAGCGATGCGTCAAGTTGCAGACCGATATCGGTCGTCGGGTTCCACCGCAGACGGAGCGAACGTTCCAGATCGGCCGAACGCTCCAGAGCGTTGAACAGACGGGTGACGCCGCTCCGCTTCAGCAACCGGAGTCGCGCGGAGAACTCCCGGCTCTTCTCAAACAGGTTGATGTCCTGCTGAATCAGTGCGTTGCCGAGGAGCGTGGTCGAGTCGTTCTGGAACGCTCCGAAATTCAACAGATAGATGTCGCTCTCGTTTTCGGTGTTGCTCTTCTCCTCGATCCGCAGAAACGTCTCGGTCGTCACCGGCTTCAGCAGCCGACCGAGCGTGGTGCTGTCGCTCAGAAAATCTTCGGGAGAAATTTTCAGTCGGATGGAGGATTCAAGGTTGATCACCGGAAACAACTGCTCGGTCGGCAGGTTGACCCGAACGTATTCCCCGTCGTCGGCAATCGTCTCGCGGAATTCGTTTTCGGTCTGCACGCCGTTTGAGTCCAGATCCTGCCAGATGTACTGTCCCTGTCCGACCGGAACACGCACATAAATCCGCTGCAACCGGGCGGCCTGCTCGGTCTGGACTTCATAGACTCCTTCAATTTCCAATCCCCGGTTCAGTCCGGTCCAGCGCGTATCGGAACGGGCAAGAATCGAGACGTTTTCCAGACGGCTGAGCGGATCGACGCCCGGAACGCTGTCGTAGGTCTTCCGCCGATAGGTGAAGTCGAGTGTGGAACGAAGCGAGCGGATCCCGGTCAGCTCACCGTTCAGCCGGAACGTCTGCGCATCGCCGTCGTGGATGAATCTGGTTCCCCCAATCTCCGGATCGAACCGGGCCGAATCGTCGCTGCGATAGCGAAGCGAAGCGACGGTACGGAAGAGAGGAAAGTCGACGACCAGATCGGGTCCGGCCTCCACAAAGCGGAACGCCCCCTGAAGGAGCGTGTCGGGTCCGGGACGAAGGTTGTCCCGGTGCTGATGTTCGACACGAAATCCGGGCGTGACTCTCCCGAGCCGATAGCTGACGCCCCCTCTCCCTTTTATCCAGTCACTCTCGGTCTTCCCGCCGAGCGTGTCGTTCGAGGCGATCAGTTCCAGAGCGTAGTCGGCCGCCACGGGAATATTCCTGTCTGCAAAGCGTGCGGCATAATCATGACGGAATGAGGAGAAGAAATCTCCCCGGTCCAGATGTCCGAGACCGACGGTAAGATCGAGCGAACGGATCGGCCTCCACTCCAGACGTCCTTCGGCAATGATATCATCGTAGCCGAGTTCGCCGATTCTTCCTGCGGCATTCCAGCGTCGGTCGAATTCCGGTTCGGCAATCCGGTTGATCCCCTGGAACCCCTCGCCGACAAAACGGAGCGTGGAAGTCCCCCGCATCCAGCCGAGATTTGCTCCGGCGACGGTGACCGAATCCCCTTCGAGAAGGGCCGTCCCCTTCAGCGCCATGCCGTTCCGTTGCGCTCCGGGATCACTGCTGAACCTGTTCAGATCGGTTCCGCTGAAAGCCGCCTCTCCGCTTATGACCACTCCCCGGGCAGGTTGAAGCCCGAGCGCCACGGCTCCGACCTGCTGAAGTCCGGGAAGAGGGAGATAGACGACCGGCAGATATTCCCCGGCCCCCTTGCCGACAAATTCATACTGACCGAAGGCGACGTTCCGGTAGTCCCCGCGACCGTTGATTGCGCGGTTGAACAGGACGTCGTAGACCGCTTCGCTGCTGGAGGGATCGTAGACGAAGATCGAATCGGGCAGCCCGTTGATCGTCGTGTCGATCCGCCTGTAGAGTCCGCTTGCCGTATCGCTTCTTCCGACGAAGACCACACCGCTGCGGACCGCTCCGGCCGGATCGGCTCCGGCGGCGGCAAGCAGGGTACGATCTTCTTCGCTCAGCTCAAGATCGATCGGCGAGTCCTGATTGTCCGCCTCGCGCACATAGCTCGCCGTCACGCGCAACGCACTGTCGACGAAGAGTCCGGTGTGAGAGGCGGCAAGAAAGGAGCGTGAGTAGCGGCGGTCGCTGTACTCGAAATCGACGACGATTTCGTTGAAGCCGGTAATCGGTCTGCGGGGCTGGAAGAAGATTTCTCCGGTCGCGTAATCGATCACATAGTCGTTCTCCCGTCCGCGAATCATCAGCACTCCGTCGACAAAGATCCTTTCGGTTCCGGCCAGCACGATGATGTCCCGCTCTCCGTTCGGACCGGTCAGCCGGTAGGGGCCCTGATCTCCCTCCCGCCCCTGAAACTCCTGCGTCCTGAACTTCCCCGGCGAGACGGCGGCGACAAGCTGGGTCTGACCGACATCGCCGAACTTCCCGAGAACTTTTCCCCCCTGAAGCTTTCGCGAGAAGCCGGTATACTCGGTCAGGTCGTGCGAGGCGAAGAACTTGCCGAGCGTCCCGTCGGCAACGGGAGAGCGGACTTCAAAGAAGATATTGTCGACCTCCCGGAGAGTCTGCGTGTTCCCCTCCGGCTGGATCGGCGTCTGCTCGTCGGTCAGCGCACCGACCACTTCCACATCCTCGGTGATGTTTCCGCTGAACTGCAGGCGGAGTCCGCTCTGCACGGTCAGGTCGCGATTCGAGCCGACGGTAATTCCTCTGGTAATCGAACCGGAGCGCTGGAAATCCCTGCCGAAGATGCCGGTGGCGGTCAGTCCTCCTCCGCTGTCGGTCCGCTCGGCCAGCGTCTGTTCCCGGCCGGTCGAGTCGGTGATCGTCACCAGTTCCCGTGTGAAGATTTCGCGGGGGATAGTGATCGGAAAGTAGGAGTAGTCGGCAGTCAGACGGAGCGTGTCGGGGAGAACTCTCAGGGAATCGCCGAGTGTAAGCGTGCCGAAACGGAAGTCGAGACGATAGTCGACCGAATCCCGCAGGAGCATGCCGGAAGCATCGCGAAGAGCAAAGCTCTCCCCGATCAGGAATTCATGCGGAAGGGAAACGACCGAATCGCCCGGAGGAATCACCACCTCCACCGTCGAGGAGATCCCCTGACCGTACAAAACCAGGCTCCCCGAAAGGAACATCACGATATGCAGCAGCAGATGCCGGACCATCAGAACAGCAATGTCGGCGGGAAGAAGACAGGAAACAAGGGGGAAATGGAGGAGAGTTGAGAGTTCGTAGAGTTCTTGGAGAAAAGAGTTCGTAGAGTTAAAGAAGAACTATCCTGCCTCTCTATAAACTCTACGAACTCCTCTCTCTATAAACTCTACGACCCCCTCTCCCTGACCCCCTCCATCAACACCTCCACAACATCCTTGACGACCACTCCCTCCGCCTCCTTGTTCTTTACTCCGTCGGTCATCATCGTCATGCAGAACGGACAGGCGGTGGTAATCGTGTCGGCACCGGTGCCGAGGGCCTCTTCGGTCCGCTCGATGTTCACCCGCTTCCCCTCGGTCTCCTCCAGATACATCTGTCCACCTCCGGCTCCGCAGCAAAGGCCGCGACTCCGGCTCCGCTCCATCTCCACCACTTCAAGACCCGGTACATGCTTCAGCATGGAACGGGGTTCCTCATAGGTGTTGTTGTAGCGACCGATATAGCAACTGTCGTGGTAGGTCACCTTGTGCTGCATCGCGCTCATCGTCTTGATCCGCCCCTCCTTGATCAGTCGGTCGATGAACTGCGTATGGTGGATCACCTCATATCTGCCGCCGAAATCGGGATACTCGTTCAGAAGCGTGTTGAAGCAGTGAGGACAGGTGGTGACGATTGTTTTGACCTCGTACTGATTCAGCGTCTCCACGTTCATCCGGATCATCATCTGCGCCAGATACTCGTTGCCGAGACGACGGGCAGGATCGCCGGTACACTTCTCTTCGGTGCCGAGGATGCGGAAGTTCACCCCGGCCATCTCCATCAGTTCGGCAAACGTCCGGGTCACCTTCTTGTAACGGTCGTCGTAGCTGCCGGAACATCCCACCCAGAAAAGGCAGTCCAGTTCCCGCCGCTCCTCCTCGCTGGTCCCGGCCATCGTCTTCACGAAGTCCAGATCCTCCGCCCAGTCGGCCCGCTCGGCTGCACTGAAGGCCCAGGGCGTAAAGTTGTTTTCCATGTTCTGGAAGGCCGACTGTGCCTCCGGTGGGAACTCCGCCTCCATCATTACCAGGTTCCGGCGCATGTCGACGATCGCCGGGACATGTTCGATCATCACCGGACATTCCTGGACGCAAGCCATACAGGTGGTACACTGCCAGAGGGCTTCCGGATTGACGAAGTCGCCGATCAGCTTCCGCTGGTCCGAACCGTTAAGGGTAACCGTCCCCCCCTCTCCGTTCGACTCCGCACCGTTCCCGTTCTTCGCCTCGGCCATCGCTATCAGGTCGGGCGCCCGGTCGAGCGTCCGGTTGTGCATTTCAATGATGATCTGTTTCGGATCAAGCACCTTGCCGGTGATATTTGCCGGACAGACCGATGTACACCGTCCGCAGTGCGTACAGGTCATCCCGTCGAGAAGCTGCTTCCAGGTGAAATGCTCGATATCGGCCACGCCGTACTGCTCCAGCGTCTCGTCCTCGAAGTTGATCGGCTTCAGCGTGTTGACCGTGCTGAGCGTGCCGAAGTAAACGTTCGGCACCGAGGTCATCACGTGGAGATGCTTGGAGAAGGGGAGATAGTTCATGAAGCCGAGAATCGTCAGGATGTGAACCCACCAGGCGACCTCGAAGACAACCCGGGCGGTGGCCGGATCGGCAAAGAGAGGAGCCAGCAGGGCACCGACCGGACGGACGGCCCACTCGAACTCGTGACCGGCCGCCTCGCGGGCGGCGTTGGTGAGCAGAAGAGATGAGACGATGACCCCGATCAGCACAAGAATCAACGAAGCGTCCCGGCTCTCGGCCTTGTCGTCGTTCTGCAGGCGGGGAACCTTCTGCACGTACCGGCGCCAGAACGCCCAGAGAACGCCGACGAGGACGAGGACGCAGAAGATGTCCTGCGATATGGTCAGGACCGAGTAGATCGGTCCGAGCCAGGCAATGCTGCCGCCGGGGATCAATCCTTCAAGCATCGATTCGATCACCGCGGCCAGCAGGACGAGGAAGCCCCAGAAGATCATCGCGTGAACGGCACCGGCAATCGGGTCGCGCATCAGTTTCGACTGACCGATCGCCACCTTCAGGACGTTCCCGATCCGCTCGCCGATGTTGCCGAAGCGATTCTCCGGCTTGCCGACTTTCAGATACTTGATCAGCCGCCACGAATTCCAGAGGATGGCGGCCATTGCGGCAATAAAGACGACGGCAAAAATGATATGCTTCATATATAACGGTACTCAATTGACGGACCACTGCGGGACGAACCGGCAACCTGCCGACGGGGAAGAATCTGCGGAAAATACGGCGTGCGGGGGAGAGGGCAAAAAGCGGAGAGACATCTTCACCTCTCTTCTTCCGCATGATCCTCACAATACGGGAACGGAAGCAAGGCAACGATGTCTCTCAGGAAATTCCGTCTCGACGTTTTCCGCAACCGGAGCCGACCGCTCTACTCCTCATCGATCTCCATTTCCGAACCGAAATCTCCCAGATCACGCATCGGGATGCCGTCCGTTTTCAATCGTGAGAAGGCATGTTTTTTGTCCGTCGGATACGGGTTGGCCGTCATCCACTCAGCCAGTTCATCAATCTTGCCGGGATGCTCGCCGAACCACGCCTTCACCTCGTCGGCGGTCTCCTCGCAGAAGAAGAGATAGTGATCGTAAGCCTCCAGAAGTCCGGCCTCCTTCAACCGGCGTTGATAGTCGTAGAGAGGAATGCTGAAGTGCTCCGACGCTATCGTATCCTGATACCACTGATCGAGGAACACGGAGCGGAAGGTATGAACCCCGGCTACCGTTATCGGTTCAGCGGTCAGGAAAGCGGCAGTGCCGGCAACGGCTCCTGCTTTGGTGAAGAAGAACGAGAAGGGGAGCATCATTTCTTCGGTCTCGGGATCAAACAGGATGGTGACATCCTTGAAGAACTCATAACTGAAGCTCATCTTCGATTCCACTCTTTCTTCCTTTTCTTTCTCCGGGACCTCCTCGGAGGAGAGCGTAACGGCATCATTATAGGATTGCCAGAGCATACCCCGCATCGCCGAGGCGCGCTGCGAACCCGGTTCCATGTTGAGGAAGATTTCACCGTAAAGCTGCCCCCATCCCCTTTCAGTGGTCAGCATGAACATCCGGGCGGCGTGAAAATAGTTCGAGGAGAAATCGGGTTGATAGGTCAGTCCCTTCTCCCAGAACTCCAGAGCCTGATCGTACTCCTCTTTCTGCGCCGACATCACGCCGAGTTCCAGATGGAGCACACCTGACTCCGGATACTTTTCCAGTCCTTTCGTGTACGTCCGGATCGCCTTCTCGGCATCTCCCGACAGATCGTAGGCGTTCCCGAGCATCTGATAGTACTTGTCGTACGAATCGGGAGCGTCGATAATTTCTTCCATGAGCTCGACGGCCTCCTTGTAGCGCTTCTGTGCGGTACGGAGGTATGCCTGTTCGTATTGAAAAACGGTATGCTCAGAATACTTTTTGCGTCCTGTCTCCAGAGTTTCCCAGGCCTCCTCAAATTGACCGTCATCGATCTGTCTGATGCCGGCCCGCAGCAGAGAGTCCCCTTCGCTGATCTGCGAAAGGAGAGGCAAATGAAGGAGGAGAAAGATGACCGGAAAAAGGGATAGATACTTCATGGTAATGCATGATTTTCTGCTGATGGAAGCAGGTGAAACGGATAGAAGAGTAACCGAACGGCAGGGACGACTGCTTTACTGCTCGCGGCACGTTCGGATTACGCTCCTGTTTTCTGAATGCTCGCCCGAAATGTACGACAATTCACCTTTCCCTCTCCTCTCTGCGTTCTTCCTTCTTTGCCTCCGCCGCGGCGGATCGCGACCTCCTGAAAAGCAGGACAAGCCCGGCAACCGCCGAAAGGGGCATCCACACCCAACGCAACTCGCTCAATATCACCCTCACCCCCCACTCGCCGAAGAATTCTTCGACCCCGATCGGCGAGACCCTGATCGGTCGCCACGGAAAGAAATACCGGCCGTTGTCGAACGGCGCAAGGATGGCGACGCCGTGCCCGCCGCTGGTGAGCATATCGAGCAGGGCGTGGGAGCTGGTGACGAGAAAGAAGAAGAGGACAAGCTTCCACCACCTCGCGGGGTCGGCCGCTTCTGAGCGGAAGAAGAGGAGGACGATCACGAGCGCGACCATCAAAGCGAAGACAAGCGAGTGGGTGAAGCCCCGGTGTCCCCAGAAGCTCTCGTACTGGATGCCGATCTTGAACCCGATCGCATCGAAATCGGGAAGGACCGAACAAAGGATCGCCAGGACCCAGAACCGGGCCGGCATCTTCTCGCCGGTGAAGATCTTTCCTCCGGCCAGTGCGGTGAATGCATGTGTGAAAGCGGAAGCCATGGGTATCAATGCAAAATGAAAAATTCAAAAGAGAGTCAGGGAGTGAGGTTGGCGAAATACTTGCCGTTGAAGCGAAGGTATACGGTATCTCCTGAGGGTATCACCTCCTGACTCACCCCGACTTCCACAACCTGCTTACGGGATTTCTCATAAACAAACTCAGGGTACGACAAGGTCATTGATGCCGGGTGGAACTGCATCACCGCCGGAAGATAATAATCGAACTTCGCGGCATTTTTCAGGTACCAGATCTTGTCAACCCACAACGTTCCGACCAAGGTATCCGATCCGGCTTCCGGGAACAAGCTGTCTGCCAATGTCAGCCCCTCCGCATCAAGTTCATACGCAAATGCCGTCTCGAACACCATCGACCCCATCAGTTGTCCGGCACCTAAAGCCAGATAGAGAGAATCATTCAGAGGGGAAAGAGAGGCATAATCAACACAGGGCCAACTGTCTACATCATCGTGGCTGTCGGCATTCCAGACGGTCACAGTACCTGCCGCATCGCGAATCTGGAAGATTGCAGGATAGTGACGGAAGGAACCGGTGTAGGGGTCCAGCCAGTTGAAGACACGGATTCGTCCGTCATCCGACATTACCGTCCATACATTTGCTCCCGATAATGAATCGAACGGATAGTCAAACGTTGCCGGATTCCGTAACGCTTCCACCATCTTCATCTCGAACGTATCGGCAGATTCATAAGGCATATCGCTTCGCTCCACCCACATACGAGTGTACATCTCGGCCAGAGCATTGTCGAGCGAATCAAGATCAATGCCTTGTCCGGCTTTCGGCTGTGGATCGGCGCAGGAGATCAGTCCGGTAAGAAGGAGAAGCGGGATAACGGTCTTCATTCAGGGCATGTTCCTTTGGTGATTCTTCGTGTCCTTTGTGTCCGCCGCGACGGATGGTGAACTCCTCTCTCCCGTGATTTACCACAAAGCCACAAAGGGCACAAAAGGACCACAAAGTTCTGTTCTTTACGGTAAGTGTTCTCGTTCAAGAGACGGAGTTGTTACCGCCGGCAGATTCTGATGTTGCGGATTCAACGGGAGACTGACCGGAAGAATCGGCCATCGTATCCGAGGCGTACCGTGTCCCCTGTCGGCTCCGATATCCACGGCACATCGCTCCCCTGCACGTCAACCATTTCGGGGAACTTCAGGATGCGATCCCGTTCATCATAGTCGAACAGGGCATAGGGGTAAACAGTTATCCCGGCTGAATCGTATGGATGGTACAGGTACCAGGTCCAGTCAAAGCTTATGAGGCTCGAGGTGTCTCCATTCTCTGCAAAAGCGGAATCGGGTACCAGCCCCTGCTCGGTTAATCGATAACATTCGGCCTGTGCTCCCAGCAGATCTCCCTGCATTTGCCAGCTTCCGGTCATCAGGCAGACTGAATCGTTCAGCCTGTACACCGCATCATACCAGATCAGGTTGGCCGACTCCATCATATTCAACTCATAGGTTTTATCGCCGGGGTGAAGATCCCTCATGTTGAAGACGCAGGTTTTGCCCGATGGGGTTTTGTAGCGGACGATAGCCGGGATTTTTTCGAGTTGCCCCGACCACGGATGAAACCACCGAAAAATCTGAATACTCCGATCCGGTGTCTCGACGATATCCAGTAAAGTCCTGCCCCGCAACGAATCGAACTGATAGTTGAAGGTTGCCGGATTGCGCAGCATCTCCTCCAGTCTGACCTCGAACGTATCGGCAAACCCCTCCGGTAATTCATACAGATCTTCTACCATCCGGTCGTACATCTCGGCCAGAGCATTGTCGAGCGAATCAAGATCGACCCCCTGTCCGGCTTTCGGCTGCGGGTCGGCGCAGGAGATCAGACCTGCAAGAACGAGAAGCGAGATGATGATCTTCATTCAGGGCAGGTTCTTTTGGTGATTCTTCGTGTCCTTTGTGTCCGCCGCGGCGGATACGAAGGAACCACAAAACCTCTTTTTTAATTTTGAATTTTGCCTTTTGCCTTTCCCTCCACCCACGCTTTCATCTTCGCCTCCAGCACATCCATCGGCAGGGCTCCGTCGCCGAGGAGTTCGTCGTGGAATGCGCGGATGTCGAAGTTCTCCCCGAGTTGTTCCTCGGCCCGGGCCCGGAGTTCTTTTATCTTCAACTCCCCGATCTTGTAGGCCAGCGCCTGTCCGGGCCAGACGATGTAGCGGTCGATCTCCACCTCGATGTCGTGCAGAGGCTTGCCGCTGTTCGATGCAAAGTAATCGATCGCCTGCCGGCGCGTCCAGCCGAACTGGTGGATGCCGACGTCGACGACCAGACGAATCGCCCGCCACATCTCGTAGCTGAGTTGACCGTACTTCGCGTAGGGATCCTTGTAGAATCCCATCTCCTCGCCGAGACTTTCGGCGTAGAGTCCCCATCCCTCCACAAATGCAGTGTATCCTCCATCACGCCGCCAGCGGGGGAGATCATCCAGTTCCTGGGCCAGACTGATCTGCAGGTGATGTCCGGGAACCGCCTCGTGCAATGCCAGCGCCTCCATCTCCCATTTCGGTCTGGAGTTCAGGTTCCAGGTGTTTGCGTAGAAGTATCCGGGGCGTCCCGTCTCGATCGATCCGCCGTTATAGTAGGCCGTCGTCTGCGATTTCGCCATGTAGTCCGGAATCGGGATCACACCGTAGGGCATCCGCGGCAGCTTGCCGAAGAGCTTCGCCAGCTCCGGATCGGCCCGCTTGCAGATGTCACGGTATCCGGTCAGAAGAGCCTCGGGCGTTGTGTGGTAGAATTGCGAATCGGTCCGGAGGAATTCGTTGAAGGCGTCGAAGTCGGTGTTGTAGATGACGCTCGCCACGACGCGGCCGGCGTGCAGCTGCTGCACCAGAGGGA
>CAMLOB010000038.1 GCA_946481475.1 uncultured Chlorobiota bacterium
AATGCAAAAACAACATCGGTTATCCTGCGAAGGGGACAAGATACAATGTTCCACACCTACGGCAATCAGAGGAAAGACA
The DNA here is from genome assembly GCA_946481475.1 of uncultured Chlorobiota bacterium. The sequence goes on from CAMLOB010000038.1 coordinate 80, forward strand.
CCCGAACCCCGTTTTTCGTTACGCCTCCCCCCTTGAGGAGGGCCGGGGGGGTGCTCCCGAAGCGTAGAAAACGCAAGTGAACATCGTGGGATGGTTAAATAGTTGAATGGTCGGAGTTGAGAGTGAATATGGTTAAATGTTGGGTTGAATGGTTGGAGCTGAAGGTCGAGAGTCGGGAGTGAATATAGTTGGATGGTTAAATAGTTGAATGGTCGGAGTCCGGAGTCAGAAAGCTGCGGGCTCCGCGAGAGGGTCGGGTGAAATGGTCGGATGGCCGGGGTGGAGAGGGTTCCGGAGTCCAAAGCGCTGTCATGCCGACTACTGATAGCTCAACACTCACAGCTCAACACTCATAGCTCATAGCTCAATGCTCACAGCTCAATCCGCCCCCTCTTCCCCAATTCCCCCGTTATCCCTATCATTCCGCCGACCCCATCAATCCGAACAGACTGGAGAGGCAGAGCATGAAATCGCATCGCAAGGAACTCTGGTTCAATATTCCCGAGCGCGTCGGGTTTGTCCGCATCACCGATCAGGTGCGCGAGGCGATCCGCGAATCGGGTGTGCGTGAGGGACTCGTTCTGGTCAACGCCATGCACATCACCGCCAGCGTCTTTATCAACGATAACGAGTCGGGTCTCTGGAGCGACTTCCGGCGATGGCTGGAGGAGCTGGCCCCTCACGCGCCGATCGATCAGTACCGGCACAACGACACCGGAGAAGACAACGCGGACGCTCACCTGAAGCGGACCGTCATGGGCCGGGAAGTGGTGGTGGCGATTACCGAAGGGGAGCTGGACTTCGGTCCGTGGGAGGAGATCTTCTACGGCGAATTCGACGGACGGAGACGGAAGCGGGTACTGGTGAAGATCATCGGCGAGTGAGGGGGAATCGGAAAACGGGAAGGTCCGCAGATCGGACGGATTGAGGCGGATCGGCGCGGACTGAAGAGAAGACTGTTTGAACGCAGATCGCCTTGCGTATGTTTGCAGCAAGAGATTTCAGCATACTCCCGGGAGAAGATCATGGGGAAACGAACACGCGCGGTCAGCGACGAGCAGAAAAACGAGCGGAGAGAAGCGATCCTGGCGGCTGCGCTCGATTTGTTCCGAGAGGAATCGTTCGAGAAGATCAACGTCGCCTCGGTGGCCGAACGGGCGGGGATCGCCAAGGGAACCGTCTACATCTACTTCAGGACGAAAGAGGAGATCTTCCTCGCCCTCCACGAACGGGCCTATGCCGACTGGTTCGAGGCGATGACGCGGGGACTGGCCCCGGAGGAGGGGCGTCGCTCCATTCCGAAAGTCGTCTCCCTCTTCACCGAAACCCTGAAGGGGCGTTCGGACTTCATGCGGATGATTGCCATTCTCCACACAACGCTTGAGGAAAACATCCCTCTGGAAGCCGCCCTCGGGTTCCGACGCAAACTGCGTGACGGAGCCGTCCGGGTGGGAGAACTTCTTGAACGGAACCTCGACTTCCTGAAGCCGGGAGAGGGGACCACGTTGCTGATCCGAACGCAGGCTCTGATCATCGGGCTGCAACACCTCTCCCATCCCTCCGAGGTCGCCGCCGAGGCAAACAGCCGCGAGGATCTGGACCTTCTGGATGTGGACTTCACCAGAGCATTGGCAGAGACGCTGACGATACTTCTCATCGGATTGAAGTCATTGCAGCGGACATAAACCCCAAGCCGGTATTTCAGCGGTTGGACAGAACAAAGGAAGAGGATAACTTTATCCGGTCTTCTCCCTCGTCCGCCCGAACATTTTCTTCGTTGTTATTCAGGAGGTATCATGCTCAGAGAGTTCAAGGAATTTGCCGTCAAGGGGAACATGTTCGACATGGCCGTCGGCATCGTCATCGGTGCGGCGTTCGGAACCGTCGTCAATTCGGTGGTCAGTGATGTGCTGACGCCGCTCGTCTCGGCGGTCTTCGGTACGCCCGACTTCTCGAACCTGTTCGTGATCCTGCGGAATCCCACCGGTCAGGAATTCGTCTCGATCGAGGCGGCGCGCGAAGCAGGCGCCGTTGCCCTCGGATACGGTCTCTTTCTCAACGCCCTGATCTCCTTCCTCATCGTCGCCTTCATCCTCTTCCTGATCGTCAGAAGCGTCAACAGGCTGAAGCGGAAGAAAGAAGAAGCGCCGCCGGCCCCTCCGGAGCCGACAAAGGAAGAACTCCTGCTGACCGAGATACGTGATCTGCTTGCGCAAAAGCAACGATCCGAATGATCGTGAATTCGACATGTCAATCTTGTATAACGGGTAGATATATGATGAACATGAAATCCGTCGCAGTCCGGACATTGATCCTCTTGGCAACAGCATGGACTGCCGGCTGTGCCAACCCCTTCGACGATTGCATCGACGGATCGGGCGATCTTCAGACGGAGACGCGCCAGGTCTCCTCCTTCCACAGCGTGGTCGTCAAAGGGAGTGCGGACGTCACGTTTGTGCAGGGGAACGAACAGAACCTGAGCATCACCGCCGATGACAACATCCTGCCGATTATCACCACCACAGTTTCAGGCGAACGGCTGACGATCGACGCAAAGGAATGCTACTCTCCCTCGGAAACCGTGAAGATCACCATGACGATCCCCGACCTCCGGACCTACAGAATCGAAGGCTCGGGAAGTCTCACAAACCTTCCCTCGACATCCAGCGAACAACTGGTCCTGAACGACCTTCTCCTTGAAGTGGAAGGTTCGGGCGAGATCGATCTGCACGACCTGATGATGGAGGATATGACGATCAGGATCGAGGGCTCGGGAGAGATCGACATCACCGGAGAAGGTGAATCGATCGACGTCGAAATCGAAGGTTCCGGCGAGGTCATCGCCGACCGGTTTCCGGTCCGCAACGCCGAGGGAAAGATCGAAGGGTCGGGAGAGATTCGCCTCTACGCAACCGAGGTGCTTCGAGCCTCCATCTCCGGCAGCGGAACGATCTACTATCGGGGAACCCCGGCAACGCTCGAGACGGAGATCGACGGGTCGGGAAAGATCATCAAGCTTGATTGAGGGGGCAGGAACGGATTGCCCGGAAGATGGTACACGGATTGGACGATCGGGACGGATGAACGCGGATCGGATTCCCGTTCATTCGTTCGTCGGAATTTCTTTGATATCCTGACGCCACATTGGTAACTTGTGAGTTACCAATCAGAAAAGGATCAGACAGAGGAATTCCATGTCCGCCATCGAACGGGGAGAATTGACGCTCGACGCACTCGGCAACTCCGTACGTCGTGAAATCATACGCCTTCTGCTGCCCGGCCCTCTCTCGGTCGGAACCCTTGCCGCCGAACTGCCGATCAGCCGACCGGCCGTCTCCCGGCATCTTCGCATCCTTCGGCATGCTGAACTTGTGACCGAAAAAGCCGAGGGGAACCGGAATCTCATCTACTTGAATCCGGTCGGCTTTGCCGCCGCCCGAAGCTGGCTGAACCCGTTCTGGGATGAAGCTCTCGCCCGATTTGCAGCAATTGCCGAAGCATCGGCGGAGGGAGAGGAATGAACGAGCCGCTGATCCGTACCCTCCGCGTCAACTGTCCGATTGCGCACGCCTTCCACACCTTTACCGACGGAATTGACCTCTGGTGGCCCGCCGGACATCGTCGCTTCGGAGCGTCGACGATTATTCTGGAGGCCAGGATCGGCGGCCGTTTTCTGGAGCGGGAGGAGAATGGAGAAGAGATTATTCACGGAGAGGTAATCCGCTGCATACCCCCCGAACGCATCACCTACACCTGGTATCCCGGCGCAATCTCCGAGCCGACCGAAGTCGATATCCGTTTCACCGATATGGGAGACTACACCCTGGTGGAGGTAACGCATGCCGAGGGGAGAAGCGGGCTCGGCGAGGTGTGGCCGCAGCGGGTGACGATCTTCGGCAGATCGTGGGATGAAGTCCTGAGAACCTTCACACAACATCTGGAAGAATCGGATCGTGGAACCATATAGAAACCGTACAGACGAGGAAGCATGAAAGAGTACCAGGCAACCACAGTGATCAACGCCCCGCCGGAAAAAATCTGGAACGTGCTGACCGAGGCATCCGGCTATCCGGAGTGGGATCCCTATTGCGAGAAGATCGAGGGACGGATTGCGTCGGGGGAGAAGATCAGGGCATTCACAACACTCAGTCCGGGTCGGGCCTTCCCGGTGAAGGTGACCGAGTTCGTCCCGAATCGGAAGATGACCTGGACCGGAGGAATGCCTCTCGGCCTGTTCAAGGGAGAACGGACCTTCACGCTGACGCCCGAACCGGACGGGACAACCCGGTTCACAGTCCGCGAGGTCTTCAGCGGACCGATGCTCGGCCTGATCGGAAAATCCATTCCCGACATGACCGAACCGTTCGAGAAGTTCGCCGAAGGATTGAAAAAGAAAGCGGAAGGGGGTGGGAGAGTGTATGAGTGAGAGAGTGTACGAGTAAGGCTCAAAGCTGATAGCTCACTGCTCTACCGCCGGAACTCACGCAAAGAACGCAAGGAGCAAAGACGCAAAGCTCACAACTGACCACTCATAGCTCATAGCTGACTGCTCACAGCTGACCCCACATAGCTGCCCCCTCACACCACCGCCGCCTCATCTATCCTGATCGTCTTCGCATCGGCATCGAGTGTGTCCAGGCCGCCGACCGGTACGGTAAGTTTCTTGCTGATATGACCGATGGAGAGTCCGTAGACCGTGGGAACGCCGAACGGTTCCAGTGTCCCGCGGATTACCTGTTCCAGCGACAGCGAAACGGTGAACTCTCCTCCCCGCCGGGAAGCTTCGCACTTGGTGAATCGCCCCAGGGCGACACCGGCACACTTTGCGAGCTGTCCGCTCAGCGCAAGCTGCGTCAGCATCCGGTCGACGCGGTAAGGCTCCTCGGCGATCTCCTCAAGGAACAGAATCTTCCCCTCCATATCGATCTCGTAGGGTGTGCCCATCACATCGCTGACCAGCGAGAGATTTCCTCCGACAAGACGTCCGGTCGCCTTACCGGGCACAATCGTCGAGGCTCGGGCCTCGATGAAGCTGGACCCGCTATACTCGTCGCTCTCGGCAAACTCTCCCGCCGGATCGGTCTGCATCAGCGTCCGCCGGAACGAATCGACCGAATAGGAATCGAAGCCGGATGTGGCCACCGGACCGTGGAAGGCAATCAGTCCGGACTTCTGGTAGACCGCATTGACCAGAGCGGTGATGTCGGAATAACCGATAATGATTTTCGGATGCTTTCTGATCTCCTCGAAATCGAGCAGGGGGAGAATGCGCATCACACCGTAGCCTCCCCGTATCGCCATCACGCAATCGACCTCGGGATCGCGGACAAACTCCATGAACTCCTCGGCCCGGACCTCATCCTTTGCGGCCAGATAGCCGAATCCTCTGGTCAGATGCCGTCCGGTCTTCACATTGAATCCCAGCCGTCTCAGCGAGGCGACGGCCGCCGGTATCTCCCCGCTCCCGACACCGCTTGCCGGAGCCACGATCCCGATCGTCGAACCTTCCTTCAGGGCCGGAGGCTTCAGAAGTTCCCGCTCCTCTTCTCTCCCTCTTCGCTCTCTCTCCCGTTCACGCCGTTGCGCCGTATCCCGTCCGGGAGGGGGCTGCCGCTCCGACGTTGTCGAATCCTTCTCCACCGGAGGATCCCCCAGATCGCGCACGGTCTGTCCCCGCAACAGTGCCGGAGCCGCCGTCGCCCCGGCAATAAGCGTACCGAGAAATCTTCTTCTGTTCCTGTTCTCTTCCATACTCTCAGGTTCGGTTCATAACAGTAATCGGGGATATGGAACCGGTTCACAGGCCCAACATGCTCTCACGCAACTCCAGTGCCTTACCGGTCGCCTCCTGATCGGGAAAGAACCCGCCGAATCGCCAGTCATGCAACTGAAGAGGGAGTTCCTGTTCGCTCTCCTCCCGTCTGACCTTCAACGTAATCTCTTCTCCCGGAAACTGCGCCAGCCAGATGCCGAAACGAATCGGCAGAATTTCAAGCGAACCGACCGGCTGCCACTCGCCGTCACCGACCCGCACAGCAGTGATAACGTCATTTTTCATCAATCCGCTCTTCTCGGCACTCCCCCCTTCGGAGACGGCCCGCACCTTCCAGTCTCCGTCGGACCTCGTAATGCGCGCCTTGATCTCCGGCACCATCACAATCTCCAGTCCGATCTTCGGGAAAACTTCGTCGAAAGGCAACGGCTCGGTTCCGGCGATATATTTGCGATAGAACTCTCCGAGTTTTGCGCCGGTCGCCTTTTCAATGATCGGGATAATATCCTCATCGGCAAACTCCTTGTCTCCGGTGTGGTCGCCGTACTCGCGGTTGAAATAGAGGATGGCGTCGTCCAGCGATTTCCGGTTGTCGGTCTGCAAGCGGATCTCCGCATCCAGCATCAGGCCCAGCACGGGACCTTTGGTATAGAGCGAGACGATATCGTCCAGAGGGCGCCATGGGAGATCACGGCTGAGTGTGGTGATCGACTCGGCCTGCCGGATCTGATAGAGTTCGGAGATATGAGAACTGAACGTGTTGAAGAAATCCCCCGGGGGTCTCAACCCGTGGCGCAGCAGCAACAGCCGGGCGTAGTACTCGGTCAATCCTTCATGAAACCAGAGAGATTCCGTGCGGGGCAGATGCTGGTAGTCGAACGGACCGAGAGCGTCGACGTGGAAACGCTTCGGACTCCAGAGATGCCAGTACTCGTGGGAGATCACCGGCTGCATCATTTCCGAGAGATAGTCTTCTCCGAACCAGGGCATCTGATAAGTGGAGCTGTTCCCGTGTTCAAGCGCCCCGTACCCCTGATCCGCCGCCGACGGTCTGACGAAATAGTACTGGAAGAGATAGCGGTCGTACGGCATCTCTCCGAAAAACTTGCTGTAGAGCCGGACGACATCCGCAGTCGTTTTCACCAGATGCTCTCCCGCCTCATCACCGATCGGCTGCGGTGCGCTCACCGTCACGGTGTGAGGTATCCCCTCCACTTCAAACTCCCACTGCTGGAAATTCCCCATCTGTACCGGAGCATCGGCCAGTTCATCGTAGTTGTCGGCACTGAAGGTCCCATCTTTCCCCTTCACCGGATCCAGAGCGACGGCAAGTCGCCACCCCGGCGGAGGGACGTAGGTGACGGTATACGGAATCTCCTTGAATCCGTCCGGATAGCCGAACAGAGCCGGGCCGTTTGCAAAGGCGAGTTGTGCCGAGTCTTCGATATCCGACAGACCGAACCAGGGGCTGCTCTCCAGAACTTCGATGTCGTCCACAAGGTAGGAGATCCGAAAACGCTTCGGCGGCTTCGGAATCCGGTAGGTGCTGCTGTCGACCATGATAACCTTCAGAGCCTTCCCTCCGTCGGTCTGCGCCGAGAAGCCGGAGACGAAGTTCCCGTAGTTGACCACATCGTAGGCACCGGGAGCCCAGATCGGAAAGTGGAACGTCATCGTGTCGGGTGTGATCCCCTCAACCTCTGCCGAGACGCTGAAGGTCTCCGAGACCGGATCGGGAATCGAGACATTGTAGGCGATCCGCTGGGCGTATCCGTTCGGAACAGCAAGAAGGGAGAGAAGGACAACGAGAGGAACAAAGAAGGATGAACGATGCGCTGATCGGAGATTCATAAACGTATGATGGATAATAGATGAAGGATCCGTACGATGGCGTTGAGACGAAAACGTTTCCGGAAAGTTACCCCGATATTCCGGCTTTCAAACAGACCGGACGATTGAAACGCTCAGGTCTCAATCGTCCGGTTCCAGTTATATGTTCTCTTCGATCGGAAGGAGAAACATTTTTATTCTTCTGACGTGCCGCTCCCCTCGGTCGCGGTGTTCTGGGCTGTGATGAAGTCCTGGAACGTAGTGGTCAGATGATGATCGCCGCCGAAGAAGCGAAGGATCAGCAGAAACGATTTCGGATCCTTGTATCCCGGCATCAGCGTCAACACTTCGGATTGTTCATTGACGAACCCCGTAGCCGGATACCCTCGCACCTGCCACGCTGCGGCAAACTGCCGGGCCGAGTAGGTCTCGCCGTCGTAGACCACCGAGTCCCCTTTCTCCGGGTTGAACTTCACGGCCAGGAAATGCTCGTTCATGTAGGCGGCCACGCTGCTGTCGGCGTAGGTGTCGCGGTCCATCCTCTTGCACCAGCCGCACCAGTCGGTATAGAAGTCGATCAGAATCTTCTTATCGGACTTCCCGACCTCCGCAAGGGCGGTGTTGATGTCCAGCCACGTGATTCCAGCGCTCTTCTCCTGCGCCTGGATATTGAACCCCAGCAGGGAAAGGAAGAGGGCGGTAACGAGGGTTTTTCCGTTCATTGCAATCTCCGTTAAATCTGTGTGGTGATGGGACGTTCGATCACGACCGTCATACTCATCGACATAATATTCATTTTTTTCTTCGCACGAATCAGGGTATTCGATCAGGGTGCACATCGGGGTAAAAATTTTGGGGCAACGATTCGGGGCAAAAGTTTTTGCCCCCTGTGCGGTCCCGAATCCCTCGTACCCCGTCCCTCTGGTGCCCTTGATGGGGCAAAGGTTTTTGCCCCCTACGGTCATCCATCCGCCACGGCGGACCCTCTCTCCTACGTCTTCTGCTTTTTCTTCTTCGCCGACGGGAACAGGATATTGTTCAGAATCAACCGGTAGCCGGGCGAATTCTTGTGGAGCGCCAGATCGGTCGGCGGGTCGTGGATCGCATGCTGGTAGTCCTCCGGATCGTGTCCGGCATAGAACGTGAACGTTCCGCGACCGAAGTTTCCGGTAATATACTTTACCTCGTCGGTTCCGTCACGCTCGGCAAGGACGATCACGTTCTTTTTGACGAACTCCTTGTGGAAGGCGGTCGTCTGCCCCAGGAACCCGCTGACGACGCCGACGTGGCACTGGGTCAGCATGCTCGGAACCGGGTCGTGCTTTGCCGAGAAATCGAAGAGAGTGAACCGGTCGTTTGCCGGAGCCGAGTAGAGATTCGGCTGCACGTCGATCGAGGAATATTCGTACTGATACGGGTCCTGCTCCACCGTGAAGTTTTCAAAGGCCAGCGTCTGCGAGAAGTCCAGCTTGTTCTGCATGTCCGGATCGGCCGGATCGCCGTCGAAGATCGCCGCACAGATATCGGTGTTCTGTGCCGCCAGCGCGACATCATACGTGTCGGTGGCCGAGCACATCGCGAAGAGGAATCCTCCGCCGGCAATGTACTCCTTGATCGTTTTGGCAACATCGAGCTTCAATTGCGAGACCTTCTTGTAGCCGAGCTCCTGTGCGGTCGTCTCCAGCAACGCCACCTGCTGCTGATACCACGGTTCGAAGCGATGCGTGGCATAGAACTTCCCGTACTGACCGGTAAAGTCCTCGTGATGCAGGTGAAGCCAGTCGTACTCCTTCAGTTTTCCTTCCATCACCTCCTTGTCCCAGATCTTGTCGTACGGTATCTCGGCATACTCCATCGCCATGGTCACCGCATCGTCCCAGGGCTGAAAGCCTGGTGGAACGTAGACCGCAACTTTCGGTGCGGTCTCCATCCGGACCACATCCATGTTCGCCGATTCGCTCTGGACTTCGCTGTAGATCACCGCAGCGCCGGCACCGCTGACCGACTCAAAGGTCACCCCGCGAATCCGGCATTCGGCCGCCAGAAAATCGGCATACTCCACCATGAACGACCCGCCCCGATAATTCAGCAGCCAGTCGACTTCGTATCCCTTCCCGAGAATCCAGTAGGCAATGCCGTAAGCCTTCAGATGATCGGTCTGGACGTTGTCCATCGGGATCAGAAGCTTCGAGGTCTGCGCATGAAGCGCCGCTCCGCCGCCCAGGGTCAGCAGGAAAACCAATACCGTCGATCGGATATATCTTTGTCGTCTCGTCATGTTCCAGCGGTTGTTGTTCGGGTGTTCATTCCATCGGGTCGCGGCCTCGGGTATCCTGCAGGGCGCAAGATGTTGCGCCCCTGCGGTTATCGAATCAATCGCAATTCGTCATTCGGCATCCGAAATTTCCGGCATCCCCTCCACCTCTTCGGCATGGGCCGCCGCCAGACCTTTCTCGACGTAGTCCCCCATTTTCGGACTGAACCGGAAGTGGAGGTAACCGTATTCCTCGTTGAAAGCCTTTTCAATCGGATCGATCCACTCGTGCAGCTTCGCCACGTGGTGCCAGTGGGTCATCGGTACGCGGACGATCCGTTCCCCGTAGGTCTCCTCCACCTGCCGGACAATCTCCTCGCGAAGGGCGTGGACTCCCAGTCCGGTAGCTGCGGAAATCGAAACGCTCTGCGGATAGCGATCGACCAGAGCCCGGAGCCGTTCCTCCCCCGGTTCGATCAGATCGATCTTGTTAAAGACCATCAGAACCGGAATCTCCCCCGCCCCGATCTCCTTCAACGTCTCCTCGACCACAGCGATCTGCTCGTGAACGCTCGACGATGAAACGTCAACGACGTGCAGAAGCAGATCGGCCTCCCGCGCTTCGGCGAGCGTTGAATGAAACCCGGCAAGAAGGTGGGAAGGGAGTTTGCGGATGAATCCGACCGTATCGCTCAGCAGAACCGTCCGTCCCGGCTTCAGCTCCACCTGCCGCACCGTCGTGTCGAGCGTGGCGAAGAGCCGGTCCTCGGCATGGACCTCGGCCTCCCCCACCAGTTCGTTCATCAGCGTCGATTTGCCTGCGTTCGTGTAGCCGACCAGCGAGACGCGGAACATCTCGTCCCGTCCCTTCCGCTGCGTCTCCCGCTGCGTCTCGATCTTTGCAAGTTTTTCCCGCAGATGGGCAATCCGTCCCTTGATGATCCGGCGGTCGGTCTCGATCTGCGTCTCTCCCGGCCCCTTCGTACCGATCCCTCCGTACTGTTTGGAAAGGTGGGTCCACATTCGCGTCAGTCGGGGCATCAGATAGAGAAGCTGGGCAAGTTCCACCTGCGTGCGGGCTTCGCGTGAACGGGCGCGTGAGGCGAAGATGTCCAGAATCAGACCGCTTCGATCCACCACTTTCCGTTCCAGTTCCCGCTCCAGATTCCGGATCTGCACCGGCGAGAGATCGTCGTCGACAATGGCGAGCGTGATCGTCTCATCCTCCTCGATCAGCTTTTTCAGCTCCTCTACTTTCCCTTTCCCCACATATGTCCCCGTTTCGGGGCGCGGCAGAGACTGGATAACGCGGTGAACCGTGTCGGCTCCGGCGGTATCGGCCAGAAGTTCAAGTTCGGCCAGATGCTCCTCGGCCATTTCACGTGTGGTGGGATAGACGATCAGTCCGACCAGGATGGCCCGCTCGCGAGCGTTCGGATCGGGCGAATGAAGTTTTTTCTCGATCAAATTGAAAAAAGAATAAAATGTTCGTGTTCGGTATTGAGCGGGGGGTATGACGAAAGACCGGGGAGAAGAATGTGCTCTGCGGAAATCCCGGCCTTCCTTTCTGCTTCCGCGGCGGCGGATGTCCTGATGGTGAAGGATTTACCACCAAGGTACGAAGGGCATAAAGAATCACGCAGGAAGGGAGTTCATGCGGCGGACGACCTCGATCATGATCTGCGTCACTTTCGGCTCGGCCCGTCCGGCCGCCTCGATAATCTCCGGAATGCTGACCGGCGCCAGATTGTCCGGGAAACATTCATCGGTGATAATCGAGATGCCGAAGACCCGCATGTCCATGTGACGTGCGACGATCACTTCCGGAACCGTGCTCATCCCCACGACGTCGGCGCCGATCCCCCGCAGGAACCGGTACTCCGCCCGCGTCTCCAGATTCGGCCCGGAGACCGCCACGTAGACTCCGCGATGGACTTTCACCTTCAGGTCGAGCGCCGCCTCCTCGGCAATCTCCAGAAGCTCGCGACTGTACGGTTCGGACATATCGGGAAAGCGCGGACCGAGCGTATCGTCGTTCGGACCGATCAGCGGATTGTCGCCCAGCAGGTTGATGTGATCGTCCATCAGCATGATGTCGCCGCGACGGTAGAGCGGGTTCATTCCGCCGCAGGCGTTCGATACCAGAAGAGTCCCGGCCCCGAGCGCGCGCATCACGCGTACCGGGAAGGTGATCTCCCCCATCGAATATCCCTCGTAGTAGTGGAACCTCCCCTGCATCGCCACAACCGACTTGCCGCCGAGCTTTCCGAAGATCAATCGTCCGGCATGTGATTCCACCGTCGGCCGAACGAAGCCGGGAATATCTCCGTAAGGGATATCAACCGTCCCTTCGATCGCCTCGGCAATCCGCCCCAGTCCGGTACCGATGACGATACCGACGTCCGGAACCATATCGGTATGCCGACGAATCGCCGCAACCGCACTCTCGATCTCTTCTCGAAGAACCATGGATCGATGCAAAATTCAAAATGAAAAATTCAAAGGATGTCGTCCGAACCCCTCCACCACTCGCCAGTTGAAAATCGACATTCGAAAACCGTCATTCGCCATTCGAAATTCTCGTCATCTCGCCCACGCATGCCGCAACGACAGATAGCCGGCAAAGCCGAAGCCGAAAAGATACATGATCTCCACCAGCCAGACCGAAATTGCGATCCCGACGGCAAAGTAGAGAGCCAGCAGAAGTTCCAGCACGGTTCCGAGACTGATCTTCGAGAACCGGTAGATGCTCCGGGTCCAGGTATCTTCCTTCTTCGTGATGTTGTATTTCGGCGTCCGCTTGAACTCGCTCTTGCGGTTGAACAGAGCCTCCAGCACCGCCCTTGTGTTGTTGACGGCCAGTCCCATCGTTCCGGCCATGAAGACCGGGAACAGCAACATCCGGCGCTTCCAGTCGCTCCGCAGATCACGTTGTGCAACCAGATAGAAGAGGAACGTGGAGATCGAGGCGAGGATGAAGATCGCCATCAGGTTGTAGTAGAGGTCCAACTCCGGATGAGCCTTCTTGATCAGAATGATCGGAACGTTCAGCAAGGCGATAAAAAGGATAAAGGGAAAGACGACGTTCGAGGTCAGATGGATCGTCGCGTGCAGCTTCACCGCAAGGGGCTGATCGCTCCGCCAGACACGCCACAGATGTTTCTTCGCCGTCTCGATCGCCCCTTTCGTCCAGCGGAACTGCTGAAGCTTCAGTCCGTTCACCTCCGCAGGCAACTCGGCCGGAACGGTCACATCGTTCAGATAGAGAAACCGCCACCCGCACAACTGCGCCCGGTAGGAGAGATCCAGGTCCTCGGTCAGCGTATCGCTGTGCCAGTCTCCCGCCTCGATAATGCAGGTCTTGCGCCAGACCCCGGCGGTGCCGTTGAAATTGATAAACACACG
>CAMLOB010000039.1 GCA_946481475.1 uncultured Chlorobiota bacterium
AAAGGAGTTCTTTGTCAGAGGGGAACAGGAGGGGAGAAAAATCTTCATGCGGGCCAATCTGATCCTGGCCGGGACGCGGCTCTATCAGGTTCTGTACATGGCCTTCGACGAGGCCGATCTCGAGAGCGAGCAGGCCGAAGCGTTTATCTCTTCGTTCAACATCACCGCAGAGACAACCGGTGACGGCGAAGAGGGTTCCGGTGAGGGAGGAGCGTAAGGAAGAAGTCTGGAAGGGGCCGTTCATCGAGAGAACGGCCCCTTCCGTTTTATCTATCAACAGGCGTCGAGAGATCGCAGCGCTGTCGACCCGAAGGGCAAGTCTCCGAAATAATACATGAGTCGACACAACAGGGATGCAGAGAACAGCTTCCGGGGGGAATGGATCGTCCCGGCGTTCCAGCTCTTCGTCCTCTGGGTCATCGTCATTGCACGTTGTTTTCTCTTCAACGACTTTGCTCATAACGAGGTGGATATCCTCCCCTCGGCCCGCCAGTCGGTAGAGGGGAGCCGGCTGTCGCAAGACTGGTATCTGAATCGGGAGATCGGCTATCGCGGACTCTTCAATCAACTGGCAGGACCGCTGGTCTCGACGCTCGGCTTCAGGTACGGCGCGGTCGTCGGGCGACTCCTTCTCTATCTGCTCTTTGCCGGAAGTATTCTTGTCTTCTTCCGCACCTTTCGTATCCGCTTTGCCTTCGGTCTTCTCCTGCTGATTCTGTTCCTCAACAATCAGTCCCTGATTGCCGGCGAATGGATGGTGGGAGGGCTGGAGACCAAGGCCCTGGCCTGGCCTCTGGTCCTCTTTGCGATCTCCGCATTCGCCCGAAAGAAATGGCTTGCCGGATTTGCCTTTGCCGGAGGGGCCCTCTCCTTCCATATCCTTGTCGGTCTTTACCTTCTCCCCTGTCTTGGGCTTGCGCTGTTGCTGAACAGGAAAGAGTATGATCTGAAGGAGGGATTGCGCCATGTCTGGATATTTTTCCTGACCGGGGCGTGGGGACTGTATGCCGTTATCCGCCGACTCTTCTTTGCAGGAGAGGCTCCCGAAGGAGGCTGGAGTCTTTACGTCAATCTTCGCGTCCCCCACCATGTGTTGCCCGATATGTGGCCGACCGGTTTCTGGATTGTGGAGTTGTCCGTCGGTTTCCTTCTGGCCCTTGTTCTTGCCCGTTATGCCCGCATAGTGCGTCTTCGCTTCCTTGCCTCGCTTGTGGCCGGGAGTGGCCTGCTCTTCGGTGCCGGTCTTCTTCTGTGGATTTCCGGAGCAACCGATCTGCTCCGCTTCTACTGGTTCCGTTTCCCCGACACCCTGATTCCGTTCTTCATCGCCATGATGATCGCTCTGCTTCTCAGCCGTCTGTTCGAGCGTTATCCCGCATCGGAATCCCGGATGGACTCCCTGTCCGTTCCCGAACGCTCTCGCACGCTTGGTCTGAAGCAGGGGGCCGAGCTTCTGCTGACTCTTCTTCTTGTCACGCTCTCCCTGGCCGGAATCATCCGGGACCTTCCATCGCTTGAGCGTGAAGACGGATGGGCCTCCACTCCCTACACGCCGATGTTCGACTGGATTGCGGAGAACACGCCGCGCGATGCGGTCTTCCTGATCGATCCGGCCATGCAGGAATTCTATGTCCGCGCCGAACGGGCCCTCTTCGTCTCGTTCAAACACTCTCCTCAATCGGCCGGAGATGTGGCCGAATGGCACCGGCGACTTGTTCTCTGCAATGGCGGGACTCCCCTTCAGGGGAAAGGCTTTTCGGCGGCAAAGCGGATCAAGGCGAATTTCTATCGACTCGATTCGGCGCAGATCGGCGAGCTTGCCCGGCAGTACGGCGTGGATTACTATCTGGGGAGGGAAGAGCAGGCATTGCCGTTTGCCCGGGTGCATCGGTGGGAAGACCTGACCTTGTATAAAGTTCGGTAGATTTGCTCCGCATGTTCTATCGGGAAGCGGAAGCCGCAAGCCGAGCTGCAGAACGGAAGTCGGAATGTGAACTCAATCTTTCAGCACGTCATGACCACACTTGCCCATCAACTCTCCGCCGCCGCCGTTGCCTATCTTCGTGAAGGGGTAAAGCGGATCGGCCTCTGTCTCGACCGGTTGTCGCAGCAGGAGATCTGGCACGATCACAACGGGAACCTTGTGTCGGTCGGAAACCTGATTCTGCATCTTGAGGGGAACGTCAGCCAGTACATCATTCAGGGACTTGGCGGCCGGGACTACGAGAGGCATCGTGACGATGAGTTCGTCGCCAAACCCGATCTCTCCGCAGAGATGCTCCTTGAGCGAATTGCCGGGACGATAGAGCGGGCGGTTGAGGTAATCGAGGGACTGGATGAGGAACGGCTGCGGCGTCCTGCAAGGATTCAGGGATTCGACCACACCGGGACAAGTGCCCTGGTTCACGTCGTCGAGCACTTCTCCTATCATGTCGGACAGATTACGTTTGCCGTCAAATATCTGAAGGATGTCGATCTCGGGTATTACGCGGGATCGGATCTGAATGCGGGATGAGTAGAGGGGTGAGTGTATGAGTGAAGGACGGAAAAGGAGTATGCGGGTGCTTGTGGCCGAATCGATACGCAAACGGCAACGCCGGTCCGATCAGGAATCGGAGAGAGCGTTGCCGTTTATTCGTTTCGGAAGCGGAGTCGCTTAGAGGCTCTGCTGCGGTTGCGACTCTCGGATTCCTCTCTTCAGTCGGATGTATTTCCGTTCGGACATGGTCCAGACGATAAAGCCGAAAAGAGGGCCGCCGACCAGCACGAAGACGGCGAGATAGATTTAGCAGTGAGCCGTGAGCAATCAGCTATGAGCAATCAGCCGTGAGCTATGAGCAATCAGCCGTGAGCTATGAGCAATCAGCCGTGAGCTATGAGCAGTCAGTCGTGAGCTGTGAGCAGTCAGCCGTGAGCTGTGAGCAAGAAAACATTCAACTCTTGATTCCCGGCTCTCAACTCCCGACTCATGAACTATTCAACCACTCTCGTCTTCTTCCGCCGCCATGCAACAATGCCGACTACGGCTGCAATTGCGACGAGTGTCGGGATCAGGTGTTCCGGTTCGGTGATAAAGTGGAGCAGGTTGAACCCGTTCGATTTGCCGTGTCCCGGATGAGCGACCCCCTGTGAGGTACCGAGAATGAGTATTGTCAGGGCTGATGAGATAATGTTCCGTTTTCCGTTCATGTGCTGAATCAGATTACTCTGTGATTTCGGTTGTCGATGAAAGTTGTTCCTTTTCGAGGATTTCCCTGTCAGGTTTCAGTTCCCGTACCTCGTACAGATCTCTCCGCCGGTCTCGCCACGTCCTGACCGTTCCGTCCAGACGGTTGCGGCGAAGGACTTCCAGATCGACGTCGGCGATCACCAGCGTTTCGATGTTTGCCTGACACTCTCCGGCGATCCCGTCGCGGGAGAAAGGAAAATCGCTCGGCGTAAAGATACCGGATTGAGCGTAGTTGACATCCATATTGTCTACCGACGGCAGATTCCCCGTCACTCCCGACGTGACCACGTAGACCTGATTCTCCACCGCCCGCGCCTGCGCGCAGTAGCGGACACGAAGATAGCCCTGCCGGTTGTCGGTGCAGAACGGAACGAAGATAATTTGCGCTCCCTTCTCGGTGACGATGCGCCCCATCTCCGGAAACTCCACATCGTAGCAGATGTTGATGGCGACTTTCCCCCTGTCCGTATCGAACACATCAATGTCGTTCCCCGGCTTGATCCCCCACCACCGCTGTTCGTTCGGCGTGATGTGAACTTTTGCCTGACGCTCTATCGTTCCGTCGCGCCGGAAGAGATAGGCGATATTGTAGACGTCCTCATCATACTCTGTGTAGTGCGATCCGGCGACGATATTGATCGCATACTTGATCGCAAGCGACTGGAAAAGCTCAATGTAGTTGTCCGTAAATCCGGTCAGCCGCCGGATGGATGTGCCGGGGCGTTCCTGCGGGAGGAAGGAGAGAAGCTGGAGCGTGAAGATTTCGGGGAAGAGAATGAAATCGCTCTTGTAGCCGCTGGCCACATCGACGAAGTATTCGCACTGGTGGGCGAAGTCGTCGAACGAGGCGATCTTCCGCATCTGATACTGCACCGTGCAGATGCGAACCGGCATCGTCGGTCGCGAGTGTTCCGCCGGATCGGGGGAGTAGTAGAGATTCACCCACTCAAGCAACAACGCATAACCGCGCGATTCTCCGTCGGCTCCCAGATAGTCCTTCAGGATACGCTTCAGCGTGAACCCGTTGGCAAGCTGGAAGGTGAGGACCGGATCGTAGAGACGTTTGGCCATCACCTCCTCCACGTATTCGTGGATCGTCATCTCGGCGGCCTGCTCGTGGAAGTTCGGAACCCGTCCCCCGATGACGATCCGCTTCAGGTTCAGTCTGTAAGCCAGTTCCTTCCGGGCCTCGTAAAGACGGCGTCCCACTTTCATCCCGCGAAAGTCCGGATCGACCATCACCTCGATGCCGTAGAGCGTATCCCCCCCGGGATCATGATTGGTGATGTAGCCGTTGTCGCAGACCTCTCCCCAGGAGTGGACATCGCCGTATTCGTAGAAGTCGATGATAAGACTGCTGGCGGAACCGATGATCGTCCCGTTGTATTCCACGCAGATCTGTCCTTCCGGAAAGTGGAGAAGCTGACTTTCAAGCTGATCCCGTCGCCAGGGCTTCATGCCGGGAAAGGCTTTCAGTTGCAGTGCGATGATGTCGTCGAAGTCTTCCGTTCTGATCGGACGGACGGTGATCGACTTCCGGAATTCGTCGAAATTGATGTTCGGCATCGTGGTCTGTCGGTATATGAATGCGTGAATCCTTGCGTTCGGTGCAAGGGGTGAACGGACGAGGGGAAGGGAGGGTGTGATGCCCTTCCGAACTCTTCTTTCATACAGTCATAACACTCGATCTTCCCCCGTAGTTCAGTCGATGCCGTACTCTTTTCTGAATTGCCGTATCTCTTCCAGTACGCCGGGGTCGGTACGTTCGGGATCAACCCGGCTGAAGATGTTGTGGAGGACTTCCTTCTCCTCCTCGCTGATGATGTGATCTTCCAGCGCAAGACGCTTGATCATCGCCAGTTCCTCGTGGTCGATCAGGCCGTCGTTTGCAAAGACGACGAGGAACGAGTATTCGGCGATTTCCCGGTCGCGGGATCCTTCAGTTTTCATGATGGTTGCGGATCTGTGTTGATAAGGTCGACGAACGGTTCGGATCGCCGGAGAACGATGGTCATTCGCTTCCCGATAGTTCCTGGTTGTTCGCAGAGTTCGGTTATTCTCTTGACGTCGTCACTCTTCATCCTCGCACGTTCTGACCACGCGGATGGCGATGCGACGATTCTGCCGTCGGATATTCTCCAGTTCCTCCGGATCCATCTTCCGGGCCTCCTCGGAATCGGGGGCCGGTTCCGGCACGGCGTTCTTCACGCTTCCGTAGCCGATCGTTCCCTCGATCTTCTCCGGCATCACTCCCCGCTCGACAAGCCACGTCTTCACCCGGTCGGCCCGCATCTCGCTCAGTTGAAGGTTCCTCTGGTCCGAACCCTCCCGCGAGGCATGCCCCTCGATGAGCACGCGCAGTCCGGGACACTGGTTGACGTAGGACATGATCTTTGCCAGGCTCTCGGTGGTCTGCGGTCTGGAGAAGTCGAACTCGTCGGTATTCTTCAGGAAGAAGACGGCCGGGAAATCCGTTATCGTCCCCACCTTCGGCGGAGCCGGACAACCGTTCCGTTCCGGCACGCCCCGCACCAGCGGACAGGCGTCCTCGCCGTCGATTACGCTGTCGCCGTCGCTGTCCGGATTGTTCGGATCGGTCTTGTAGGTCTGCACCTCCGCCCCGTCGGCCAGTCGGTCTTTGTCCGTGTCCGGACTCAGGGGATCGGTTCGCCAGATGGTGATCTCCTCTCCATCCTTCAACTGGTCCTTGTCCGTGTCGGCCTCCAGAGGATTTGTCCGGTGGGTGAGGACTTCCTGTCCGTCGCCGAGCTGGTCCTTGTCCGAATCGGTGTCGCGGGGATTTGTTCCCCGTTCGATCTCGTCGCCATCGTTCAGTTCATCTCCGTCGGTATCGGCCTGAAGGGGTTCGGTGGCATATCGTCCCACTTCGTCGCCGTCGCTCAACCGGTCGCCGTCGGTGTCGGCCTGAAGCGGATCGGTCTGATATGTTCGGATCTCCTCACCATCGGAAAGACCGTCCTTGTCGGAATCGGCTCTGAGAGGGTTCGTCCGGTGTCGAAGCAATTCCTCCGAATCGCTCAGGCCGTCCTCGTCGGTGTCCGGCTCCAGCGGATTTGTTCCGTGGCGGCGGACTTCGTCGATGTCGATCAAGTCGTCTCCGTCGGTATCCAGGAGACAGGGATCGGTTCCCACTTGCTCCTCCTCCCGGTCGCTCAATCCGTCCTCGTCGCAGTCGAGCGTCCCGAAGACGTAGTAGCCGATGCCGAGACCGAACGTTCCGAATCCGTCCGGCAGACCTCCGTCATCGAAATCATCCACGAAGTCGCTCAGCGCCAGGTTCACCCGTGCCTCGGCGGTCAGCGTCAGATCGGGGGTCAGATAGTACTCGGCACCGACGCCGACGGGAATCATCAGGGTTGTGTTTGTGTAGAGGGTATCCCGCTGATTGTTCGGAAGCTTCGCTCCCTGCCGGCTGTTGCGCGGGTCGAACGTCATCAGCCCGATCCCTCCGGTGACGTAGGGGACCAGACGTTCCCCCGTCCGGAAGTTCCACGAGCCGGCCACATACCAGTTCGTCATGCTGATCCGGTTCTTCTCCTCCCGGTCGACCAATCCGGACGATCCGGGATAGACGCTGTCGCCCGGCAGACCGAAGTATTCGGGATAGGAGAGAATATCGTCAGCCGAGATACCGTTGCTCAACCATCCTCCTCCGAGCCGTGCAAAGAGCGAGATCTGATGGGTCACGTTCCACCGTACCGAGAGGAGTCCGCCGATATCGGGACTCCCGGAGAACGATCCGTAGTACTGCGTCAGGTCGACCTCTCCTCCGATGGAAATCCGGTCTGCGGCGGTCTGCGCAAGGAGCTGTCCCGTGCAGAGAAGGAAGAAGATCGGAACGGTGCGGATATGGCGGTGCAAAATGAACATCGGAAATGGTTTGGTGTATCTGTACCTGATTGCCGGATAACTCCAGAAAGTTCTATTTAAAACATTCTCGCAAAGAGGCAAGGGGGGGAGCCGTGAGCTGTCAGCTATAAGCCGTGAGCCGTGAGTTGGCAACTGTGAACTTTGCGTCTTTGCTCTTTGCGTCCGCCGCGGCGGATTGCGTGAGTCCGCCGGAAGTGAGAAGTCAGCTCTCAATGCCCTCCTTCTCCCCTCTCTGTCTCATCACCTCAAACCCCAGAATTCCCGCCGCCGATGCCGTGCCGAGCGATTGCCGGAAGTCTCGACCGTAGGGGATTTCCAGCAGCAGATCGGCCCGATCCAGAAACGAACGTTTGACTCCGCGTCGTTCTCCGCCGATCAGCAGGAAGAGCGGGACCGTCAGATCGGCCTCGTAGAGGGAACGGCTTTCCGCATCCTTGGAGGTAACGGCGATCGTCAGACCGAGCTCACGAAAAACTTCCGCCCCTTCATCCGGCGAGGAGACGTGGGCGGTCGGCATCAACTCGGAGGCGCCGGCCGACGAACGGGCGATCACCGTCGTCCCGCTCTTCCAGTCTCTTGGTCGCAGCAGCAGTCCGTCGGCTCCGGCCGCCCAGAGTGCGCGGACGGCAAAACCGAGGTTGTACGGATCCTCGATTCCGTCCAGCATGACGATGAAGGGAGTGCCGGTTTCGGGAAGAAGTTCCTGTGGCGAAAGGCTTCGCCGTTCTCCCGCCAGGGCGAGAACGCCCCCGTGTCCCGGACTTCCGGCGATTTCATCGAGTTCTCCGCGCGACTTCTTCTCCACTTGCACGCCCCGCCGCTCCGCTTCCCGTCTCATCCAGACGACTCCCCGGTCCTCCCGGTCGGGATCGAGCAGAATTCGTTCAATTTCCCGGTATCCTCCCAGCAACGCCCCTTTAACGGCTGCAAATCCTTCCAGACAGATCGGTTCTTCCATGGGGACGAAGATAAACCGGGAAGTGTCGTCGTCACAAACTTCGACTGACGTATCTTTCACGTTCACTCCTCTTTTTTACGAATTCATTCGGAAACCGAAAGGGAGCGAACCGACCGCATCGGATATGTCCTTCACAAGTCGCTATCGTCATGCCCGCAGGTGGGTCTATGACCTTGTCCAGTCTCCCGAGATCGATACCCGGCTTGAGCAGTGGGTTCGATACGGCATCACGGCTCTGATTGTCCTGAACGTGATCGCCGTCATGGTCGAAACGATCAAGGAGGCATACAATCAGTACCACGAGGCGTTCTACTGGATCGAGGTCGTCTCCGTCGCTATCTTCACGGTAGAGTATCTGCTGCGGCTCTGGTCGGTGGTGGAAGATCCCCGCTACTCCCGTCCTGTTCTCGGTCGCCTCCGCTACGCCTTCTCCTTCTTTGCGTTGGTCGATCTGGCGGCGGTTCTTCCCTTCTTCCTTCCGATGTTCTTCCGTATCGACTTGCGGACGATCCGGGTGCTCCGTCTGTTCCGCCTCTTCCGTCTGATGAAGCTGGGGCGTTACTCCCGGGCTGCCCAGGTTATTGTCGATGTCTTCCGTGAACGGCGTGAGGAATTGATGATGTCGATCGGAACGATTTTGCTGCTGCTGGTCGTCTCCTCCACCGTAATTTTTTACCTTGAGAACGAAGCGCAACCCGAAGCGTTCCCGAACATCCCCGCCTTCCTCTGGTGGGGAGTCGTGACGTTGACGACGGTCGGATACGGAGATGTCTATCCGATAACGGCCGGAGGGAAGATCTTTGCGGCCTTCATCTCGATCCTCAGCATCGGTCTGGTGGCCCTCCCTTCCGGCATTATCGTTTCCGGTTTTGTGCGCGAAGACGAGGAGGAGCAACAGGAAGAGAGGAATCGGGAGATGGAGGAGGAGGGAGAATACCGGTCGCAGACAGACTTCTTCTGTCCGCATTGCGGCAACGGACTGACAATGAATGTCCAGTTGATCAAACACCACATAAACCATACACACGATGATGAACAGCACGAACATTGATGCGCTTGAGCAGCGTCTTGCCCGCCTTGAAAAGAAAGAGCGGGGCTGGCGTTTCGCATTTCTGGGACTCTTGTCCACGATCACTGCTTTTGTCCTGATAGCTGCCGGACCGGGAGGAATTCCCGAACTGATTCAGGCAAAGAGTTTCCAGATCGTCAACGACGACGGCATCGCACTGGTAAACCTGACGAGCAATCCGATGGGAGGGATGGTGATGGTGATGAACATGGAAGGACAGCCGGTGGTTCTGGCCGGAGCTTCGGGGACCGGGGGTGTGATGGGGATCAGCAACAAGGGGGGAGATCCGGTCGCCCTGATGGAGGCGACGGCCGCAGGTGGAGCGGTGACGACCCGGAGCAATGCAGGGGCGAACCTGACGCAGATCGGCGCGCGCCCCGAAGGCGGAGCCATTGTCGTGAACAATGCCGACGGGACGAACAATATCGTGATGCGGACGCAGGAAAACGGCGGGCAGATCGATCTGAACAGCCGTGCCGGACGTCCGCTGTACTCGGTACTGGCAACGGCGGTCGGCGGCGGACTGGCCCTGTTCGACACTGCGGGGAGCGCCCGGATGACCGTCGTCAGCGGCGAGTTGAGTGGCGTAGCCACGCTCTACAACACGTCGGGAGAGATGATCTGGCAGGCACCGAGCCCGGGATTCTTCGGGAAGTGAGGGGGAGTTCGTAGAGAGAGGCGTTTGTAGAGTTCATAGAGAGAAGAGTTTGTAGAGTTTATAGAGAGAGGAGTGTATAGAGTTCATCGGTTGGGGGAAGTCGGTTCCTCTGCAAAACCGTAAATTCCCGCACATACCGTTGCCCCGACTCTACGAACTCTTGACTCTATGAACTCGAAATGAACTCATACCACCATGACACTTTTCAACCTGCTTGCCCTGCTGATCGCAATCTCCGCCATCTTCAGCTATATCAACCATCGGTTTTTGCGGCTGCCGATGGCGATAGGGTTGATGGTGATGGGGCTGGCCTTCTCGCTGGCGATCGTTCTGCTCGGCGTTGTCGACCCCGGCATCCGGGAGCAGGCGCAGGGGATTCTGCTGGGGGTTGATTTCGACGAGGCGTTGATGCAGGGGATGCTCGGCTTCCTCCTCTTTGCCGGTGCCCTGCACGTCGATATCAACGATCTGCGTGAGCAACGGGTTCTGATTCTCTCTCTGGCCGTCTTCGGAACGCTCCTGACGACCTTTCTGGTCGGGGGCGTTCTTTATCTCGTCCTTCCCCTTCTCGGCGTCGAACTCGGCTGGTGGTACTGTCTTCTCTTCGGCGCACTGATCGCCCCGACCGATCCGATCGCCGTCCTCGGCATCCTGAAGAAGCTGGGCGTTCCGAAATCGCTGGAGGTGCAGATCACCGGCGAATCTCTCTTCAACGACGGCGTCGGCGTCGTCATCTTCCTGGCCATCTGGTCGCTGGCCGGAATCGGCGGCGGACATGGTGACGTGTCGGGAGGAGAGATCGCTCTCCTCTTTGTGCAGGAGGCGCTGGGAGGAGCCCTGTTCGGTCTGGTGATCGGCTACATCGGCTACAGAACGCTGAAGAGTATCGACAACTATCAGGTGGAAGTCCTGATCTCCCTTGCTCTGGTCTTCACCGGCTACGCCCTCGCATTGCAGTTCCATCTTTCCGGACCGATCGCCATGGTGATCGCCGGTCTGCTCCTCGGCAACCACGGCCGGGCTCTGGCCATGTCCGACACCACCCGTCTCCATCTGGACATGTTCTGGGAACTGGTTGATGAGTTCCTGAATGCGATCCTCTTCGTGCTGATCGGCCTTGAGGTGCTGATCCTCTCGTTTGTCGGCGAGTACATTCTGGCCGGTGTCGTCGTCATCCTGATCGTCCTGCTGGCCCGGCTCGGGTCGGTGGCTCTGCCGGTGAGTCTTCTTCGCCGGTTCGGCAGCGCCCGTTCGCTCCCCCGCTATACCTCCCGTCTGATGACCTGGGGAGGACTCCGCGGCGGCATCAGCGTCGCCCTTGCCCTCTCCATCCCGTCAACGCTCAACGGCACGTCGCTGGCCGAGCGGGAAGTGATCGTCTCGCTCACCTACATCGTCGTCCTCTTCTCGATCATCGTGCAGGGACTGACGATGGGACCGCTGTTGCGGAGGTGGGGGATGGTGAGGGGGGAAGGATGATCAAGTTATGAGGAAGTGGTTGTCCCGGGGTTGTTTGGTTGTTCAGATAACTCGGAGTATCTTCTTGTCAAAATGGCAAAAACGTTCCCAGCAAAGATATCTCTGAGTTATGCACGCTTCCTTGAGTTTTTCGGATCTGCGCCAACAAACCGGACTGTCGTTGGAAGAGATTGCTGACAGGACGGGGTACTCACTTCGAACAGTATACAGGTGGGAAAAGAGTGAGACCCGACCAAGACAGTCCGTCTTTGAACAACTTTCCATGTATCTCCCTCCTGCTCTTCGGTCTCGCAACCAGAGTCGTGGAGATTTTACATTCATTGATCTGTTTGCCGGGATTGGGGGTATGCGCATGGGTTTTGAAAGAGCCGGTGGAAAGTGCGTCTATACTTCCGAGTGGAACAAGCATGCTGTCCAAACATATCATGCTAACTTCCCTTGTGATCACCCGGTTAGCGGAGATATCACAAAAGTTCAGGCCGATGAAATTCCTCCACATGATGTACTTGTTGCCGGATTCCCATGTCAGCCATTCTCGATAGCGGGAGTATCCAAGAAGAATGCTCTTGGAGTTCCTCATGGTTTTCTGGACCAGACTCAAGGAACGCTTTTCTTTGATGTTGCACGCATTATCGAGTACCATAGACCTGCTGCCTTCCTTCTTGAAAATGTCAAGAATCTGACCAGTCATGATAAGGGAAAGACATTCCGGGTTATTCGTGAGACTCTGGAAGAGTTGGGCTATGTGATTCAGTGGAAAATTATTGATGCTAGTTCGTGGGTGCCACAACATCGGGAGCGAATATTCATCGTCGGCTTCCGTGAAGAAACCGGCTTCGACTTTGATTCTTTGCCAATACCGGAGCCTGCTGCAGAACCAGTATTGAGATCAATTCTTCACACCGAAGATGGAACCGAGTTGCCTGAACCTCCCTACACAACAGGGCCTGATGGAAAGGTCGACGCACGATATACATTGACTCCCAAGCTCTGGCAATATCTCCAGGATTATGCAGCAAAGCATCGTGCCAAGGGGAATGGTTTTGGTTTCGGGCTTGTTGGCCCTTCCGATACAACTCGAACATTATCAGCCAGATATTACAAGGATGGTTCCGAAATACTGATACGACAGAACCGGAAACGACCACGGCGGTTGACTCCGAGAGAATGTGCTCGACTGATGGGCTTTGACAGACCCGGGACATCTTCATTCAGGATACCGGTGTCAGATACACAAGCCTATCGGCAGTTTGGGAATGCAGTTGTTGTGCCTGTCGTTGAGACAATTGCAAAACATATGAAACCGGCAATACTGCAATTGCAGAAGATACCGGAACAACTGGGACTGTTTTTGAGCGAAACTGCTTGACCGGAACAACTGGGACTGTTTTTGAGCGAAACTGCTTGAGTGGAATATGGCAGATGTAGTCAAACCCGAGAAACGCAGTGAGATGATGTCAGGAATTCGTGGCAAGGATACGAAACCCGAGATCATTATCAGAAAAAGTCTGCACCGCTTGGGGTTCAGGTATCGTGTTCACGGAAAAGAGCTGCCGGGACGACCTGATCTTGTGTTCCCTCGATATCGTGCTGTCATTTTTGTTAACGGATGCTTTTGGCATCATCATGAGTGCCATTTGTTCAAATGGCCTTCTACACGAAAGGAATTCTGGCATGAGAAGATTACAGCTAATGAAGAACGTGATTCCCGTAATCTGTCCGCTCTTTTAAAGCTTGGCTGGCGAGTGCTGGTAGTCTGGGAGTGTGCTTTAAAAGGAAAGTATCGACTCCCTTTGGAGTCTGTAATAAATCAAATAAGTAGCTGGCTATTGTCAGATTCTGATTTCATGGAACTGGAAAACAATGAACAGTCTTCCT
>CAMLOB010000040.1 GCA_946481475.1 uncultured Chlorobiota bacterium
TTTCCGCGTTCGATCAGCGGACCCCGCTCCTCCGGCGAGATTCCTCCTTTCATCTTCTGTGCATTCTCGTTCCGTTCCTTGCGGAGCCCCTCGGTCCGGCCAACCAGCTCTACCCGCTGCCGGTAAAGATCGACAACCCGGGCCGCATCGGCATTGGTCACCCCGCGATTCCGGATATTCTCCTGCACCGCCTCAAGGTTCTCCCGGATAAATTTCACGTCAAGCATCGAACACTCACTCCCAGGTTATAATGTTTCTGAAGAAGACGGCACAAGGATAGCACCGGCGGGGGAATCGGACACGCAACAATCGGTAGGTCGAGGGGGGACGGGGGACGGGGGCAGGGAATCGTTCCGGCAGCCGCCGGCAAGGGTATACGGAGATTATGCAATCGGTGGAAGGGGAGGAACCTCTCTGTTCATCCGGAGGATGATGGCGACCAGGGCAACCAGGGAGACGACGGCCAGGGGGAGAAGAGTGATCAGATCCTGCGGCATCGGCGCCGCTTCAGGATCCAGAAGCGTTCCGGCGGATTGCGGGACAAGATTGATCAGCAGCAACTGCGATCCGTTGAAGAACATGTGTCCGACGATCACCGTCCAGATGCTTTGCGACGCCCAGGCCATGAAACCGAGAAAAATTCCCAGCCCGACCAGTGGGATCAGATTGGTCGGTTCGGCGTGGATCAGACCGAAGATCAGTCCGGTCAGGAGCATTGCTGCAAACGGTTTCAGACGGTCCTCGAAACTTCGCTGTATGATTCCGCGAAACAGCAACTCTTCGCTGAAGGCAGGGACGACTGCGATGGCGAAGAGACCGAGAAGAAGCAGAGGGATGTCGGTTCCAACCATCATCTTCTCTGCCAGCCAGTCGGCGCTCCCCTTCATCTCGTTGTAGAAGGGGCGCAGAGCGTCGGGGACCATGTAGAGTTCCTGCGCAATCATCCACGTTGCGCTCAGCACGTAACAAGCAACGATGCCGAGGATTGCCAGTACGATATGGGAGGTCTTCGGTCGGCGAAGCCGCAGCGATTCGATCGGACCGAAAGGATGGAGCTGCGAGACGACGAGCGTCGGGATCAGAAGGAAGAGGATTTGTCCGACCGCAGCCGCAAGAAAAAGATTCCGCGAACCGATCTCCACTTCTCCGGTCGCCATGGAAATGGAGTCGGCCGCAAGCATCGTGATCAGTCCCCCTCCGATGATATAGGCCGTGATGATCAGGATCGCCGTCAGCCATCCGAACGCGAAAGGAGAGAGTGTGCTTTTCTTCATGCTGAGATTCTTACGAAATACGGTCGTTCAGGAAACTTCTCCTGATCGGAAGTTAGGGGGAATCGGAATGACTTCTTATCATTATACCGTATCTCTCGGCAAGGAACTACAACGCTATGAAACATACGATTTCGGAACGGGGGCTTGCCCTTGTTGAAAAGAAACTGGGCGAACTGAAGGGACGCCTCTCGCCGCAGGATGCCGCGGCCGCAACCGGACTGACGGTATCGGAAGCGCAGGATGCGCTGACCCGTCTGATGGAACTCTACGTCACGCGCGTCAGCTACGACGATAACGGACGGATCATTTTCGACTTCGAGATGCCTCTGCGGGGGCGGGGGACAAAGACCCTGGCCGAGAAGTGGGCCTCGGTCCGGGAGAGTCTCTGGAGAGGATTCAAGGTCTTCTACAAGATCTGGATCAGTCTGATCCTGATCGGCTTCTTTCTCGTCATGGTTGTCCTCGTCGTTCTGCTGATCGTTGCCAAATCCCGCGCCGGAGGGGATGACGACGACCGGGATAACGGGATCGGGGGGAATATGGTCGGCGGACTCTTCCGCGGCATCCTTGAAGGACTTCAGTTTGCCTTCTGGACCCGGGCCTACTCCGGCGGCTACGGGATCGACGAGCACGGCTACCGCTACCGCGAAGCCCGGGTTCCGAAAGGAGCCGGAAAGAACAGGGAGAAGAAATCCTTCTTTATCGCCGTCTACGATTTCGCACTCGGTCCGGAGCGGGCGGAGACCGATCCGCTGGAAAACGAGAAAGAGGCGGCCGCCTTCCTGCGGGAGGAACATGGGGTCATCACGTCGGCCGAAGTCCTTGCTCTCTCCGGAGGAGACTTCCCGAAGGCCGAAGAGCGGATGGCGGATTATCTGGCCCGCTTCGGCGGCGAGCCGAGACTGACCGATGAGGGGGTTGTCGTCGGAGAGTTCGAGGATTTCGTCACCCGTTCGTCGGAGACCTACTCGGGCGGAAGCGTTGTCCCCTTCTGGGAGGAATACGAAGCCCCCTACAAGTTGACCGGCAACTCGAGCGGACGAAATTTCCTGATCGGGTTTATGGCCCTCTTTATCCTTTTTGCCGGGGGAATCCTTGGTCCGGGAGAAGGACTGAACGACCTGGCGGCGGCCTACCATCCCTTCTTCGGTACCGCTGCGGCAAATTTCCTGCTCGGCACCATGCCAATGGCATTCGGTCTCTCCTATCTTCTTCTTCCACTGCTTCGCCGGCCCTTCATCAAGCGGAAAGAGGCCGCACGACTGAAGCGGAGTCGGAAGAAGCAGATCATGCGGTCGATCTTCCTCCACCGCATGTGGCGGACGACGCCGGACGATATCTATCTGACGTTGCCGGAGCAGACCCGGAAGGAGATGAGCCGGGAGGACGTGGCGCAGATGGTGGAAGATCTGTTGCCGGAATTGCAGGGGGACATAGAACTCGCGCCGGACGGAACGCCGGTCTATATCTTCGGCAGACTTGAACGGGAGTATGAGGCGGCGGAGAGGGCGAGGAAGTTGTTGGGAGGGTAGAAGAGGGAGAATCCCCTCTACAACCAGTTCTCCCGTATCAGTTCCGGGATGCCTTCAAAATCCCTGTCTGTGCTGAGCAAAATGCAGTTGTGGCGAAGAGCCAGAACTGCGATCAGTGCATCCACGGTGGAGAGTTGATGTCCCCGTTTACGCAGAAGGTGTTGAAGTTCCGCCGCCGTTTCAGCATCGTCTTTGTCAGGGATGTGGCAGGGAATCAGGGGCTGTAGCCGATGCCATTCTTCGCGGTTCTGTCGGGCGCGCGGAAGCTGAATAATACCGAACAGGGTCTCCGTGATAACGGGAACACAAAGATAGAAGATGTCTCCTTTCCGGAGGTTTTCAAGAATCTTTCCCCTGAGAGGATGACCGGGAGTTACAAGGGGAGAGGCGTGATTGGTATCGAGGAGATATGATGTCATGATTCCCGGATATGGCCTTCAGCAAGATCATCGGAACGGTCTCGTTCTTTCATTTCACGTTCTATTCGATCCCACGCATTCCGCCACTCCTCAAGATTGAATTCGGGGTTCCCCTGATTTTGCTCCAACGCCCGGACAAGGGGTTCCACGGATTGCCTGCTGTCCTGGGGCTGTGAAGGTAAAGAGTGAATCTTGGCGAGAAGTTCCTGAAAATCCTTGTCGATGTTCAGTCCGGAATCAACGAGGGAGCCGGACGTGTGCATCATGCTCTTTCGCAACAGATCAACGGCTATCGACTGGATACTTGTGCCCCGTCTGGTCGCTTCGCGTCGCAGTTGTTCTTGCAGAGACTGGGATATCGTTAATGTTAATTTCATCAGAGTTCAGGGTTACGTGTCGATTGGGTGCGCCTGTACAACGATGGTGGCGGAATCTTAGTGCCCTTTCTAAAAAGGGTTTGCAGAGCGGAGTGCCGCTTCAGTTCCTCGCGACCTTACTACCGATTACAGCACGTATAATATCTGCAGCCGAGGCCACATCGCAAGAAGAATCCCGATCCCTTCTATCCTTCCAGCGCCGCCACCCCCGGCAGTTCCTTCCCTTCAAGAAATTCAAGCGAGGCGCCGCCGCCGGTGGAGATGTGCGAGACCTTCTCCTCCAGTCCGAACTGCGCAATCGCCGCTGCGGAGTCGCCGCCGCCGACGATCGTCGTTGCGCCGTTGCCGGTTGCAAGGGCAAGTCCCTCGGCTACGGCCTTCGTCCCGTGCGAAAAGGGTTCCATCTCGAAGACCCCCATCGGGCCGTTCCAGACAATCGTCTTTGCGCCGGAGATGATCCCCACAAATTCCTCCCGTGTGAGAGGGCCGATATCCAGTCCCATCATATCGGACGGGATGGCGTCGACCGACACGACTTCCGTCTTCGCATCCTCGGCAAACCGGTCGGCCGCGACCACGTCGCGGGGGAGCAGGAGGCGGACTCCCTTCTCTTCGGCACGCTTCAGCAGATCGCCGGCCATCTCCACCCGATCTTCCTCCAGCAGCGACGATCCGATCTCCTTCCCCTCGGCCTTCAGAAACGTGAAGACCATCCCACCGCCGACCAGGATCGTATCGCATTTATCCAGCAGCGCGTTGATCACGTCAATCTTCCCGGAAATCTTCGATCCCCCCAGAATCGCCACCAGCGGACGCTTCGGATTGTCCACCGCATCCCCCAGATAGGCAAGCTCCTTCAACAGCAGATATCCGGCCCCCTTCTCCTTCACGAACTTCGTCACCCCTTCGGTGGAAGCATGTGCCCGGTGGGCCGTGCCGAAGGCATCGTTGACGTAGACGTCGGCAAGCTCCGCCAGCCGCCGGGCGAAGTCCGGATCGTTCTTCTCCTCCTCTGCGTGGAAGCGGAGATTCTCCAGCAGCAGCACGTCCCCATCCTCCATCTGTGCGACCATCGTTCGCACATCCTCTCCCACACAGTCGGGGGCAAGCCCCACTTCCCGTTCCAGCAGTTCGCACAGCCGTTCGGCGGCCGGCTTCAGCGAGTACTTCTCATTCCTCTCTCCTTTCGGTCTGCCGAGATGCGAGGCGAGGATTGCTTTGCCCCCTTCCTCAACGATCTTCCGAATCGTCGGCAGCGACTCGCGGATACGCTTGTCGTCGGTGATTTTTCCCTCGTCATCGAGCGGAACGTTGAAGTCGACGCGGACCAGAATGCGATTTCCCGCCAGGGGAAGAGAGTCGATTGAACGAATCATGTACTGCTTCGGTTTTCTATGGGACATGTATCTTTTCAGAGTCGGCGAAGCTACGAAATCGAAAAGAATCGAATTGTTGATGTTCACTTCACCATGAAGAAGGAGAGATGATAATGAAGCCGCAAAATCTGATCCCTGTTTTTTTTGCTTTGATGATGATCTGCGCCCTTCCGGCACAGGCCACCCACGACATCTGGTACTTCGTCTGGCATCAGGACGAATACGTTCAGGGGATGTGGAAGCGGGCCGGTATGTTGCCGGATCGCTCTCCCCGCTATCTCCGTCCGGTCCTCTATGTCGACATGCTCGGAACCGTTCCGCTCGATCTTGTACAGCACATCATGGGGCGCCTCAAGGCTCAGCGACCTGAAGCCTATGCGTTCGATTATGAAGCGGATGTCGCCGGGGATACGGTTGTGATGAAGCTGAACGGATCGGTCCCCGATTTCAACACGATCAAAAACGAGGTCACCCTCTCGATGGTGATGCAGAGCGGATTCGATCACGTGCGATTCGTTCGTCCGGAGGGGACGAAAACGTATAGTGTAGCCGATATCGACCTGCCCTGGTTTGATCTTCGCAGACCGGGAGGAGGATTTGCGTCGGACACCGAAGAGGGAAAAGTGGAAACGGAACCGGAAGAGACGGATACGACCGGCGATGAAGAACCGGAACCGGTGGCCGTTCCGCAGAGTGACCTGCCCGATACGTCCCGGATGGAAGAGGAGGGAGGGGAGGGTGACGAAGAGGAGAACGATTCCTTCCCCTGGCTGACCGTTCTTCTTCCCGTCGTTGCCGGAGGTATCGGCTTTGCTCTTGGAAGAGTCGGAAAGAAGGAAGGAGTTTGAGTGGAAACACATTTCCGGCATCCGGATGAGGGAGGGTAACGTCGGATATTCCGACGTGTGTGGACTAAACATATCCGAAACTACCCTGAACCGGCCGATACCGTTATGAACCCAACTCATACCGTCGTTGAACGACCCCGCCGGCGTCATCCGCTCCGTCGCAGACTTGGCCGCGAGTACTTTATCCTGAAGCGCAGGTTCGGATGGCGGTTCGGTCCGGAGCGGTGGAGCGAGACGATATCGAAGGAGGAGTTGCCCCACCTGTGGAAGGAGCATCGCTCCCTCCTTCTGCGTCCGTTGCGGGATGTGGATATGGAGTTGCAGCGGAACAAGGTGACGAATCTTCGCATCGCCATTAGTTGTATCGACGGTCTGTTGATACGTCCGGGGGAGACCTTCTCTCTCTGGAAGCTTGTCGGTCGTCCGACGGAACGGAGGGGATATCTGCCGGGATTGATGATCGAGAACGGAAGGATCGGACAGGGGGTCGGCGGCGGACTCTGTCAACTGGGAAATCTCCTCTACTGGATCGCTCTCCACACTCCCCTGACAATAAAGGAGCGTTGGCGCCACAGCTACGATGTCTTTCCCGACGTCAACCGGACGCTTCCGTTCGGCAGCGGGGCCACGCTTGCCTACAACTACGTCGATCTCCAGATCTTCAATCCGACCGATGACCTCTTCCGGATCAACCTCCGGCTCAGCGATACCGATCTGCACGGCGAGATCCGTTGCAGTCATTCCCGGGAGCACGACTATGAAGTCTTCGAGACCGATCACGCATTCCGTCACCAGTGGTGGGGAGGCTATACGCGACATAACCGGATCTGGCGGAGGGTGACGAATCGGGAGACCGGGCAGGAGCGGGTGGAGCTTGTGACGGAGAACCACGCGATCATGATGTACGAGCCGATGCTGCCGGCCGGGGAAGGCCGTTCCGACGGAGAGGTGTAGGAGAGAGTCGACAGCTTCGTATCCGTACCGGTGCGGAGTTCTGTTCCTCTCCTCTTTTTCCCCGGTTTTGTCATGGAAACCGTTTCTGAAGTAGTCGGTTATTGCTGAGAATGGAACATTCTCTTCAAACGGATTATTCAAACGGAGACATGATGATGAAATCTGCTCAGCTTTGCCTTCCCCTTCTCTGCCTGTTCACGCTCCTTGTTCTCCCGGCCCGGGGACAGAACCTGCCGAATGAAAGCTTCGAGGGGTGGACTCCTTCGGGCAGACCCGCTCCGTTCAACTGGGAGGAACCGACCGGGTGGAAAACGAACAATGCGGCGACCGAGTTCACCTCGGCGGGGGTCAGAAAGTCGCCGATGTCCCGTACCGGGACCTATGCGGCCTGGATACGGACGGTCAATGTCTTCGGAGAATTCGTTCCCGGCATGACGGCCAACGGCGAACCGGAGCTTAACTTCTCCACCTACTCACTGAATCCCATTACCGGCGGCACTCCGGTTACCGGGCGTCCTTCAGCTTTGACCGGATTCTACCGGTTCACTTCCACTTCAGCCGGAGATTCGGCTCTGGCGATGATTATTCTCAAGAAGTACAATCCGTCGACCGAGAGCTGGGATGTGGTCGGCGGAGGACAACTTGCGCTGGCGCCGGTCGACGAGTATCGGATGTTCGAGATACCGGTGGTCTACCAGAGCGATGTGGTGGCCGATTCCGTGGTTGTTGCCTTCATGTCGACCAGTCCGTTGAATCCGATGGAGGGGGGAGAACTCTTTGTGGATGATATTGCTCTCTCCTTCGGTTTGGGGGTGGGAGATGACCGGAACCTGAATATCGTTGTCGATCTGGCTCCGAACCCGGTTATCGACCGGCTGCAAATCGATTTTCCGGAGAGACCCGCACAGCCGACCCTGATCACATTTCACGATATGCTGGGGCGGACGGTTCTGCAGGAGGAGTTGACCGACAGAAGCACGTCGATTGCAGTCGATCTGCCGGAAGGGGCGTATCTTTACCGGATCACGCAGGGTGAAGGGGAACCGGTTACCGGCAGGGTGATCGTAAACCACCGCCGGTAGGGATTTGCCGCGGCAAATCCCGCCACGGCACCCCGCACCTCCGATCTACAGAACAAATCATACGGGTCAATGAATTGCCGATGGCACACATCACGCTGAAAAACGAAAACCTTCCCGGCATCTCCGGACTGCTGCACAACCGACCCGACACGGCCTCACCCCTGTCGGATCTGGCCCAGACGCTTCTGCGCGGACCCTCCGGTCTGACCGAAGCCGAACGGGAACTGATCGCCGCCTCGGTCTCCAACTGGAACAACTGTCACTTCTGCTTCTCGTCCCATGCCGCCGCGGCCGCAGCCTTGATGGGACGGGATGTCGATCTGCTCGATGATATACGGGCAGGGTTGAAAGAGACGGAGATCAGTCCGAAGATGCGGGCCTTGCTGGCGATAGCGCAGAAGGTGCAGAGGAACGGGAGGGAGGTGACGGCTGAGGACGTTGCCGAGGCCCGCGAGGCCGGGGCAACCGATGACGATATCCATGACGCGGTGCTGGTGGCCGCCGCCTTCTGCATGTACAACCGATATGTGGACGGACTCGGTACCTGGGCGCCGGAGGAGAAGGAGGCGTACCGTGAATCGGGAGTGCGACTGGCGACGCAGGGGTATGCGATGCACAAGTAAATGAAAACGAACGACCGTGGGGAAGTTCCTCCGGCAGAGACTCTCCACGGTCGTTGTTCTTATCGTTCTCCGCGACTTATCTCCCGCACTTTCGCAATCGCCCCTCCCTCTTCGGCAACAACCGCCAGGACGTCTCCAACCATCAGAACCGTGTCTCCGCGCGGGATCAGCAGCCGTCCTTTCCGCTGGATCGAGGCGATGACGCAATCGCGGGGCCAGGCGATCTGGCTGACGGTGTGGCCGACGACGAGCGATCCTTTCTCGATGGTGATCTCGTGAACGTCCACCCGTCCGATCTCGCCGATCCGGACCTGGCGGGCCTTGTGGCGCAAACCGGCCCGCTTGCTGAGGGCCGCATCGTAGGCCTGGACGACCTCGGTGCGGCGCAGAATGCCGAGGAGCTTTTTCGGATGTCTCGGATCGACTACCGGCAGGCGACCGATATCCCGCACCCCCATCTTCCGCAACGCCTCTCCGATCGTCTCGTCCGGCCGGGTCGTCACCACGTCCCGCGTGCAGATCTCCGCAACCGTTACGTGCCGCCCTTCCGGTTCTTCATGTCCCGTCTCCCACTCCTCGATATCTCCTACCGTCAAGATGCCGGCGAGGTCGCCGTCGGCGTTGAGGACCGGCAGACCGTGGGAGTGGAGGTGGAGCAGGCGACCTTTGGCGAAGATGATCGAGTCGGTTTCGTGCAGCGTCTCCGGTACGCGGCGCATCACCTCCCCCACGGTGATCGAATCGAGCAGATCGACATCCCGTCCCCGCGAAATCCGGATCCCCTTGCGGAGCAGACCGAGCGTGTAGACCGATTCGGGACGGATGCGCTGGGAGATCAGCATGCTGATGACGACCGCAAACATCAGGGGGAGGACGATCCGGTAGTCGTGCGTCATCTCGAACAGCAGCAGGATCGCGGTCAGCGGGGCGTGGACCGCTCCGGCAAGCGTGGCGGCCATCCCGACCATCGCAAAGGCCGGGGGCATGATGCCGAGTCCGGGAAAGAGGAATTCGGCCACCGTTCCGTACGCCGCGCCGAGAGCCGCGCCGAGAAAGAGAGAGGGGGCGAAGACGCCGCCGTAGAACCCACCGCCGATGCTGATCGGCGTCAGGACAAGTTTTGCAGCCAGCAGCAGCAGCAGGAAGAGAAGCCCCTTGTCGACTCCGTTCAGGATTCCGCCGATCGTCTCGTATCCGACGCCGAAAATCTCCGGCAGAAAAATTCCGACGATGCCGACTGCAAGCCCGGCCGCAGCCGGTTTGATCCAGCGAGGAACGCGCCACATGCCGAAGAGATCGTGCGCGAGGTAGAGAAGCTTGACGTAGAGGGCGGAGATCGGCCCGGCAAGAGCGCCGAGTCCGAAGTAGAGTCCGAGTTCCCAGACGGAGTTCAGTTCATAGGCCGGAACGTGAAAGGCCGGTTGCGGTCCTTCGACCGCCTGGGTGAAGACCGAGGAGACGACCGCGGCCATCACCACCACGCTCAGGGCGCTCCCGCCGATCTCACCTAAAATAAGCTCAAGGGCAAAGAAGACGCCGGCGAAGGGAGCGTTGAAGGCGGCGGCGATGCCGGCCGCAGCTCCGGCGGCGACGAGCGAGCGGACACGCTCGTCCGAGAGATTGAACCACTGGCCGAGCATCGATCCGATGTTCGAGCCGATCTGCACCGACGGATCTTCCGGACCGACCGAGGCGCCGCTGCCGATGGAGATCGCCGCGGCGGTCGTCTTCGCCGGGAGAAGCCGGTAGCGGAGTCGTCCTCCGGCAAGCGCCACCGATTCGATGATGCCGGAGACCCCTTCGCGCCGTTCCCGTCCGATCAGGTAACGTCCCATCAATCCCACAATCAATCCTCCCAGCATCGGCACCAGCGCAACGCCCCAGACTCCGAGCGAATCGAGCAGTTCTCCGCCGTCGACCAGCGTCAGATGATGGACTCCCTTGATGAGATGTTTGAAGAGCCAGATGCCGACGCCGCTTGCCAGTCCTACCAGAAGAGCCAATCCCCCCAGCATAACCGGAGCCGGAGGCTGCAAGCGGTCCAGCCATGCGGCAACGGAGTGGATGATGCGAAAGCGGCGGAACGTGGTCACGATGAGATCACTGCGCGTGAGAAACGATGGTTTGTGGAAGCCGTCATCAGGGGACGCTTCCGAAAATCGTTTCGGCAAAATACGGAAGCCGGCAGGGGTGAAGGGATTCTCTCACATCGAATTACGAACGACGAAATGTGGCACGTCGAGGGAGAGAAAACCGGGGGCATAGGGATACTTATCGGATATCGGGGGGATGAATTAATCCCTTGCTTTTCCCCTGAGAGGGAGCGGATATTGTTCTGCGATCCTCTCGTAACCCGTTCACACAACACCTTGCGGAGTCATGCGTATGACGATCCGATTCATCAACCACGCCTCCTTCCTCCTGGAATTCAACGGCACGCGCATCATCAACGATCCCTGGCTCTTCGGAAGCGCCTTCAACAACGGATGGGATCTGATTTGCGATTACCGGTTCGATATGGAGGCCTTTCGTCACATCGACTACATCTGGTTCTCGCACGAACACCCGGATCATTTCTCCCCTCCGGTTCTCAAGAAAATCCCGGAGGAGTATCGCCGGAACGTGACGGTCCTTTTTCAGGAGACCCGAGACCGGAAGGTGATCGATTTCTGCCGGGGGCTCGGCTTCGCGACACGCGAACTTCCGCACGAGAAGCCGGTACCCCTTGTCGAAGGTCTGGAAGTCATCTGCGGCAACGTCCCCTTCTTCGATTCGTGGATCCTCTACAATTGCGACGGCACCCGGATTCTGAACATCAACGATTGCGTCGTCGACGGAGAGGGAAACGCCCGGGACATCCGGAACGTAACCGGCCGGGTCGATCTTCTTTTCACACAGTTCAGCTATGCCGCATGGAAGGGGAACGTTCCGGACAGAGAGTTGCGGGAGGAGTCGGCACGGTCGAAGCTGGAGATCATGAAGGGACAGATCGAAGTCTTCAGGCCGAAATGGACCGTCCCGTTCGCCAGCTTCGTCTACTTCTCGCACGAGGAGAACCGCTACAACAATGACGGCATCAACTCTCCGGAGTCGGCTGTCGCTGCCGTTGCCGAGGCCGGTTCCGAGCCGGTCCTTCTCTATCCCGGGGATATCTGGAAGGTGGGGGAGCAGTGGGAGAATCGATTGCGGCTGGAGCGATACCGTGCGGACTACGATCTGTCGGCAAAGACGTACCATACCTCCGAGAGCGTTCCGGAAGCCGAACTGATGGAATCCGCACGGCGATACGTCGAGCGAATACGTTCCCGGAACAACACGTTCCTGATCGGCCTCATCCGCCGCCTCCCGGCACTCGGCTTCTTCCGGCCCCTCACCATCTTCGTGTACGATCTTGCCGCCGTCTACAGCTTTTCGTTTGAAAAGGGATTGGTGAAAAGGGAGCAGGGTGACCGGTACGATGTCCGGATGCACTCCGACAGTCTCAACTTCATCTTCCGGTTCGACTGGGGCTACGACACGTTGACGGTCAACGGCCGATTCGAGACCGATATGGAGGGGTTTGCGAAGATGACGAAACTCTTTGCGGTCGGGCCGCTGAACAACACCGGGCGTTTCGTCCGGTTCCGGCTTCTTCTGGATGTTCGCATGATCTCCACCTTCCTGCGCGCAATGCGGAAGTTCATGCGAAGGTTGCGGCGGCATGATGTTGTGAGGATGTCGCGTGGTTGAAAGGGGTGTGGGGATGGGGATCGGCCGTGAGTGCATCAATCCGGTAAAATGGCGGGCTTCGGAAGACATTTCTGTATCTTTCCGGTTTTCCGATTATTCTATGAGCATTCGCACCTTCATTCAGGACATTGCCGAGAAAGATCGCTGGAAGGCGGCGCAGCGGCGTGAGCGGAATTTCTATTCGCGTCGCTCCGAGGCGATCGACCGGGAGGAATACTTCCGCCTTCACCGGGCCTACTGGCGCCGGATGCTCGCGGAGTTGCCCGAGTTGAAGTTCTCCGATGACGGACTCTGCATCGACGTCGGCTGCGGTCCGACCACCGTTCTGATGTCGGTCCCGAAAGGGGAGAAGATCGGTGTCGATCCGCTGATCGATTTCTATCGCGAACATTTCCATCTTGCCGAAGATGTCCGGTTCATCCGGGGAAAAGTGGAAGACCTGAACCGTCTGGTTGAGAAGAAAGCCGATGCGATCTTCGGTATGAACTCGCTCGATCATATCGATAATCTCTCCGCCGTTCCGGCCGTGCTGGCGCGGCAACTGAAGCCGGACGGACGACTGGTGGTGCTGCTGAACGTGACGAAGTCACGAACGCTCGGGGGGATCTATTCCGCTCTCGGCCTCTACCGGATTCTCGATCCCACGCACCCGCATCACTTCAACTCCCATCAACATGTCTCCCGGTTCTTTTCCGGTTCCTTCGAAACGCTTCGGGCGGTCAACGTCTCCCACATCCGGGCCGGACAGACCGAGACCGAGGAGAAGTACGAGAGGATGGAGCGGAAATCTCCCCTGCTGAAGCGGATTGTCTTTGCCTTCCTTGAGGCGATCAAGAAACAGGAGACCTATCTCTTCCTGATGAAGCCGAAGAAGGATGGATAATCCCCAGCAGGTATCGGGAATGGCGTGCCGTCTTTGCGGAGG
>CAMLOB010000041.1 GCA_946481475.1 uncultured Chlorobiota bacterium
TCGGCATCGGTGTAGGTTCGCTCCAGCGTGAAGTTGTGGTAAGCCTTGCCTTCGCCGGAAGTGTTCTCCCAGATGGTCACGCACACACGACCGAAGCGGACTTTGTCGAGAGGGGTGTTGGTGTTGCTCATGGTTCTTCTCCTTTTCTCAAACGAGGCTGCGGAAGTGCCGCCTCTGTCATCGCCCGGACACCGCGCAGAAGGGACGGAAGGCAAGAGGTTTTTTGGCATCGCGATGAATTGTCCGCTTGCGGGCAAGAGGAAAAAACCTCTTGCGTGAGGACCGGCGTGGTGTAGATGTCAGAGGATGGCGGCACTGCGGCAGTCGTGATGGGACAAGGGAGAGGGAAGCGGCAACAGGAACGCGCAAGGCAGCACCGGATCCGGCAGGGAGATCGTGTCCTTCTGTCCGGAAGCACCGGAGGAGGAGAGCCGCCCCGCGTCCCGTCGGGGAGCCTATCAATCACGATGCCAGGCCACCCATAAAAAACGGCACCGGCGGCGGGAACGGATTTCCCGCGCCGACGCCCTGCGGATGGAACAGGAAGGTGTTCACCCCGTGAGACCGGCACGCGCTGCGGCAAGAAAAAGCCGGGACGGATGGCTGGCCGGAACGCGGAACAACTCCGGCCCTCCACCATCCCAAAGCGTGCGCCATGCCCCCTCCCCGTCCGGCGGCGGCGCAAAGAGGAGGACAGGTCAGATGCCGGTGGCCTAGAGCGTAAAATCCACGCCTACCGACAGGATCGATATGCCCCACCCCAGACGCGCCTGTGCCGAGAGGCCGGGCGTAAAGAAATACCGCGCCCCCGCCACGCCGCTCCAGAAAAAATGACTGCCATAGGATGTTGTGGTGTCATCGTTGTCTATCACACCATCGGGAGAATGCCATTCTTGATTGAAGACGACATACCCGAGACCCAGTCCGGCAAAGAGATCCCATTTCTTCAACCCAAGTGCGAAGTGATAGGCACCAAAGAAATTCATTGGAAGCCACGAATAGGTCCAGCTATAGCCATAGCCCGCGTCCCCGTGCCATTGCATATAATCGACAGTGCCGCCGATCCCGATTTGCCCCGGCCCTGCGTCGCCGGGTTGCGTGAGACCATATTCGATATGTCCTCCGAAACTGACCGATGCCTCATAGGCGCCGAGACCGAGGTGCGGCCCAAGGTAGACTTTGCCGGTTTCAAATTGCGCATCCGCCTTGTGTGACAGGACGCAGACCATCGCCACAGCAATGACTATCCGCCAGATATTCTTGTTCATAGTATGATGAAAGTAGAGATGGATGGAACCCTCACATCACCGAGGCTGGCCGTGAGGGAAAAGGAACCCGGGGCACAGCCCCGGTGACAGCCCGGGACAAATATAAGGAACATTCTTGACTATAGGCAAGAATAAAACTTGATGGGTACTATACCTTCGGGACATGGCCAGACCCGCAGACCCATTGAAGATTCCTGAAAACGAACCGCTTTCCCCGGAGATCGCCTTCGCGCTTGTGCTGCGCGAACGCCGGGCCATGCTCGGGTTGACACAGGCCGACCTTGAAGGTGACGGCACGTTCGATCACAGCTATATCTCCCGGCTGGAGAGGGCCGAGCGGCAGGTCTGCCTTCGCGGCCTTCTGCATCTCTCCGCAAAGCTCCGGATGGAGCCGCAAGACCTTGTGTTCGAGGTCGTCAAGCGGCTCCAGCAGTAAGGCCGGTTCTTCCTTGCCGTCAGGTTCTTCCCTGTTCGGACATCTCCTTCCATGTCCTCTCCTTCATAACACGCGACAACAACGCCCTGTCCCTGTGGTGGCGGGAGACATATCTCACCCCGTGAGACCGGCACGCGCTGCGGCAAGGAAAGATCGGGGCGGACGACTGGCCGGAACACGGAACAGCTCCGCCCCCCGCCCGCCATCCCAAAGCGTGCTCCATGCGCCCCCCTCCCCCGCTTTCGGGAGTGACGGAAAAGAGGAAGGCCCCGCCTTCCGGTGAAAGCGGGGCCTTCCTGCACAAGCGGTTAGAAGGTCCTACGGTTTTTCATCCGATCCTTCCACTCGTCCCGCAATCTCTCATTGTATCGCGGTGGCTGTCCTTCCCTGATAATCTGGCGAATGGCATTCATGCACTGCGCCTGAATATCCGGTCTTGGCCACAGTCCCCAGTGATGGCGGTAGAGACCGCAAAAGGTGCGCCATAGTTCCCATTCAAGCAGTTCGTGCACATCGGCCCGGGATGCAAGCGGACTGTCCTGTTGTTCTTTCTGCTGTCTGCGCTTTTTTGTCCACATGGTGTTTACCTCTATTGTTTTGTTGTACAGTGGTGTGGAAAGAATGGGGTAAACGGAAGCTTTGACCGTTTCGGGAAAGGGTGTTGCCTGTTACCCGCAACGGTAGACAATCGGGCGTCCTGCAAGGGTGGTTTCGGAATAGTCTACGTTCAAATCGCGGACAATGGCATCGTAGTTGATATAGTGTTGCAGGTGCTCCGGGATGTCGCCGTACCGACCTTCCTCGACAAACTGCCTTGCCAGTTCCTTCAGGGAATCCACATAGTATAGATCCACCTCGAAATCGTCCGGGCGGCTGTCGGCCTCGATCGTGTAGCCACATTCCCCGGCCACGATCACCCGTATTTTCTCCTCCTCCTCCCACTCGTCCACCCTCTCGAAATACTGTTCGATGTTCGCCTGCGTGATCCCAAGAGCCTCGAACAGTTCCCCGTCAATACTTTCCCCGTCGATAAACTCGATCTCGAATTCCTCGACCGGCAGCCCAAAGCTGTCGGTCACCCCTTCGGCTTTCTCCTGATAGTCCTCGAAGCTCTCGAAATAGAACCCCTTGGCGGCGGCGTCAAGGTTATATGGGTTTGCAAAAAGCGTTGTCATGGCTTCACCTCTTTTCTTTTTGTGGGCTGCGGTTCTGTGCGTCGCGTCTTCGCGCCGCCATGAACCTCTGCCCGCTGGCGA
This sequence comes from uncultured Chlorobiota bacterium, assembly GCA_946481475.1. The sequence continues at coordinate 2,961 of CAMLOB010000041.1, forward strand.
AGCCGGGGTGAGCAACTGCAAGGCCGGAGCGTGGGGAGGGGCATCACCCGGCCTGCACAAATGAAGCGAAGCGGAATGCGGAAGGTTGGGGAGACCCCACGCGGAGCATGTGAGCGAAGCGAAGCCTTGCGGGCGCGAGGGGCTGGCCCCTAAAGCAAAAAGCCGCGACACAAGCGGCCTTTCCTGACAGCGTCGCGCACGCGGCCACGACTGTTCTTTGCGTTAAGGATCGTCACCCGCGAGGGCCAAGACCTGTCCGCAGGGCTTGGTGGAGCCGTGATCTTGCAAAAGGCGCGGCGGAATAGAGCCTGACCCGCCGGATGGCGGGGAACGCCCGGTGCCTTCCCGGCACGACCCCTATCCCGCTCTCCCAGTGCCTCTTCTCTGAATGCGGGGATATCCACGTATCACGGATTACGGGGATAGCGTCACCTCCCCTGCCCAGTTAGCTTATCCTGACATGATATCACGGGACGGAACAGCAACCGAACAACATATTTTGGAGGGATACCATGTCGTCATTGCAGATACTGCCGAAGCATGATGGTACAACACTGAACAGTCTTGCAGACTTTCTCTTCTTCAAGGATACGCCCCCGCCGCCTGGCAAGAACGTTCTCTATGTCCTGAAACTCACCGAAGTCGGAACCGGAACCTCGTTCAGGCACCCCTTCGACCTGAATACTGCAAGCAATGCGTTTCGTCTCCCTGCCCCAAAGGTTGAATACAACAAGATCTATCGCATCCGCCTTCTCCGGTATGACTTTCCCACAAACATTGCGCCCGTCCCGGCGAAAGGGTATCTCACCGACACAAGTGATCCCGTTATCGTCTACACCCCTGCCTTTCCGCATACCCTGTTGCAGAGCAAGCAGCGATCGTTTGACAAGAAGACCCCGTATGTTGCCTCGGTCATGAATGAGGTGATTGCCTTTACCAAGATTGCCCAGCTTGAAGCCTACAAAATCAAGATCATTGACCCATCCGACGGCACGGTTCTCTATAACAAGGAACATAACGTCCAAAATCAGGAATACTATTTCTTTCCGTCGAATGTGCCGAACATCGGGTTTGATCGAACCTATGGCACACAGGCAAGGGTCAAGGTCACGAAGTACCGCAAGCATTTCGGGCCGGTCTGTTATATCCGGACACCGCCATTCCCGCAACCGGTCTTCACCGCGAAGACCTATTCCCTTGTCAATCCTGCCACGACCGCCGTCGGACTGACCGCCAAGATACCGGGCGTCACTTCCTATGAATATCAGCTCGCGATGATCGAGCCGAAGCCGCTGACGCAAAACCTTCCGGCTGCGGATATCCTGACCCTGACAGTCAATGATGATGTCATCAACGTGGCCCTTGACTGGTTCAATGGACCGGCCTTCCAGGTCATGCCGAATACGACCTACTGGATACGGTGCCGGGGACGACGCCAGACCTCTCCTCTTGTGGATCAGGAAGGGCCGTTCAGCCTGTGGACAAAGGTGACGACCCAGCCCTGATGCGGTTCGTCCAAGGATCACCGCTCCTGCGCGTGGCGCGGCGAAGGTGCCAGCGGCGGGAGGAGAGAGGAGCCGTCAGCCCCGGCGACCGCAGGGAAGCGGGGCGAACGGCGACGATCGACGACCGGAGCCAAGCCTTGGCCGCGAAGGGGGGCTTCCGGCACCACCATCACCGCCAGCCCCAAGCGCGGGGGGCGTGGCGGTTTGCCGCAGGCGCAGCCGAAGGCAATCGGCCACCGTGGGCGGACGCCTGAAACAAACGGGTGGTTCCTGCAATGTCCAGCAACCGAAAGGAGAAAGGACACATGCTCATGTCCTCACCACCCTCGAACCCACCCGCCCCGGCAAAGACCGGAGAACTTGGGTCAGCGGCCAGCTCTAAACCGTTATCCATGATCTGGAAGGAATCCTCTGCCGCCTCCACCCGTAAACTTTCTGGGGGTGATCGCGACAAATACCCTGATTTTTGGGGAGGGCAAAGGGTAGAGAAAGAGGGTATTGATGGACAAGCCTTGAGATTCTGGAAAGAATAACCTCGAAGACCTGACTGGCAGAATCTGGAGATGTACCGGACAACCCTGTTTTCATGGCGAAAATCCCGGGAAAAATCCCCCTCCAACAGACACAATCCCAACCCCGCTGATACGTTGCTTCGGGCAAAACAAGCCTTCTCAAAATCTGTCAGTTATAGGGCTTGATTTTGGCGGGGTCGTGATCGAAAATGGGGGCGTGTTTTTTGTAGATTGGTTTTGCGGTTTTGAGGAGAAGGATTGTGGCGAGGAAGCAAGGGCTTTTGAAGAAAATATTTCAGAGATTATGTGGAATATACGAGCCAGAAAGGGAGACGAATGGATGTTGCACCAAGTGCTCCCATACACTTCATTTTCAAAGAAGTTCAATATATAACAAGAGTGTTAGGATGGAAGATCAAGTGTTCTTGAAAATGTTTCCTGAAATCACCTACGAGGAGGTGGCAGAAGCTTTAAAAGAAGCCTTTGCCAATCGAGTAAGCCTTGTGCTTGATTTTGATGGCATAGAGGCTGGTGTTGCAATGGTAACGATGGTAGATACATTGAAAAAAATCGGGAAGCATTGGCCTTATGAATACGGTGATATTTGGAACGTGATAAAGTTCTCCGAAATCTCTCCAGCCGCTACAGTCTTAGTGGCTAAAAAGAGAATTGATTCAATGATCAATTCTGAGGCGGTGCCAAAAAGCGAGAGAGCAGAATATGATCGAAAATTTGATGAGATTTTCGAGATTTCATAGCATCACAGAATAGCCCTCCTCAAGAGAGTCTCTATACATGAGACTCTCATTTTTTTAACCCTCTTTTAGCTATAGTGGCATGAGGCTTGGTAGCATTTACAATGTTGTAGAGCTTACGTGGCTGGACATTATTCTTCTCTTAATTCTCGGAGCAGAAATTGGGCACCTCATTCTAGTTATCTCCAATTTATGGTCAGGCTCCGACAATAGCGACATGCTTTTCAAAGTCCTTCAACTTGTTGCTGTATCATTTATTGGCACACTAGTCGCGAAGACAATCAATCGTTCAGGTGTTAGCCTAGGTCATACACTAACACAAAAAAGTCGGATTGAAAGAGGTCGTATTTTAATACTGCAAGACCCATGTGAAAAGATTGGAACAGAGATTGATCTATTGCGGGAACAGATTATCAAGCACACCAACCTTTATCAAAATCAATATAATGATATATTAGATGGGGGTTCAGAGGATTTCAAGAATTCCATCCTTACTTTAGCAAGCGGAATCGGAACTATCTTAAATCAATGGGAAGAACTGATCGACGAGCTAATAGAATCTGATATTTTTGAAGAATATGCCTCCAAGGTTAAGAGTAATACAACTGCATATGAACGTGTGGCAAGGTTGTTCAATACAGTCACAAGGTGTTTTGGTGAATTATTAGGCATATCGGGTATTGAATACGCGAGATTCAGCTATTCGCGCATCAATGAATGCAAAAAAAAAGAAGATAAAGAAAAGTTGATGCCAGTTCCAACCTCTTATGATATTCATATCAAAGAATGTCATTCTAAGTTGCGTTCTCATATAAAGAAAGCTTTGAACGAAATGAAGGCTATTAGTAGTTCGGGAAGCTAAATCAACTTTCAAAAAGTTCCTACCTATCCTCCCACCACCCTATCCGACGCCACATCCGCATCCTGATTGATGGAGTTTTCCTGATACCCCATGCCAGTGTATAGTCTCTACAATATCTAAATCAGGATATTTCCCCCGCAAGCCGTATCTCCAGCATGGTCTCATACAGCGGCGTGGCGGTTTGCCATAGGCGCAGCCGTAGGCAATCGGCCACCGTGGGCGGTCGCCTGGAACGGAGTCCCGGCTCTTTACGGACTCCGGGTTCTTGGATGACCTGGTTAAAGGTGCCTTTGAGTGCTCCTTTATTCCTGTTTTTATACAGGATGGTCAGGTTCCCAAACGATGGCATTTGCCAGTCGTTGTGACCGAGTGCTTTCCGGGCGTTCAATTACCCCCTTCACAGCTTCGTTGAATATCACCGTCGTACTTCGATCGTGCGGCATTGCATAATATGATGCGTACCATCAGCACTCATGCCCACAAACACCGATCCGTCGGCCATTTACTGGCCAATCTTCAGAGCGATCCGGAAAGACTATTCACCGGAACCGGTTTATGGATCACTGTTGCATCGGTGGTGATGATGAGGTGGCCGTCCACCCCTTGTTCGATGACCACGCCATTCAGCACCACAGCATTAAAGGCCTTGCATATACTGACCTTGAATCCCTTTTTAGCGTCTGCGACAGGAGATTTGATTTCAATGCCATTGCTGGTATAGGCGGTAACTTGTTTGCCGTCGGCATTGACTTCCACCCGGGCGTCACCGATCGAGACACTGCTCACATTCTTGCCGTAGATGATTTCTTTCATCACCCTCACTGTATCATTCCTCAGAACTCCTGTCATTTCCGGCCTGCTAATCTTGATGTTCGCGCGTCGGGCGTGGATGTTCTTCCGGCCTTTTTCCCCTTCACGCGCGACGATCAAGAAGATATACGTCCCCGGCTCGCCGCGTATGAGGGCGGCGGCTTCATGAAGTGTCTTGCCGGTGAGAGGTACGCCATGGACGCTCACGATCACGTCACCAGCTTGTATACCCGCCCACTTGGCGGCGGGCGTGGGCGTATCGCCAACGACTGAAATGACCGTAACCTTGTTGTTTCTCATCACCAGCTTTACGCCAATGCCGCCGAATTCAAAATTGTTCTCTATAGTCATGGAGCACTCCTCTTCTGTTACCCTTCACTGTAATAGATGGCCATGATGCGCCGTGGCGCGACTCCAGAACCATCGAGTTATTATGTTATGTACATCTTATAGGCGATTCTTCATAATATTGTCAAGAGGGAATATTCCCCGCCCCTGCCTCATTTCACAGTCATTGCATTCTTTCGGTAACATCCATGATCTCCGGTAAAGACAATACAGTAGTGAACTGCGCGGGGCGCGGCGAAGGTGCCAGCGGCGGGAGGAGAGAGGAGCCGTCAGCCCCGGCGACCGCAGGGAAGCGGGGCGAAAGGCGACGACGGACGACCAGAGCCAAGCCTTGGCCGCGAAGCGGGGCTTCCGGCACCACCATCACCGCCAGCTCCGTGCGCGCGGGGTGTGGGGGTTTGCCCTAGGCAATCGGCCACCGTGGGCAGTAGCCTGGAACTAACGGGCGATCCCTGCATCGTCTCCTGCCGGATGGTGGCAACAAAGCGGTCTGCCGCACCCCTTCCCCTACGAGAACAAAAAGGGCGGCCCGGACATCCGGACCGCCCGTTGTGATGAACTATCGCTACCCTGCGGGATCAGCGTTGCAGGATGATCTTTTCCGCGACCCGCCCGTTCAGGGTGCGCAGCTCCACCAGATAGGTTCCTGACAGCAAGTCCGTCCCCGATAACGCTATGGCGTAGCGGCCCGACGGATAAAATTCCTTCCCGATCAGGGAGCGGACTTCACGCCCGTAGGCATCATACACCTTCAATGTCACGTGTTCGTTGCGACCAACCGAGAACCGTATCTCCGTCTCCCCGGTGAAGGGGTTCGGCTGGGCTGCGACACGCAATCCCGCTTCCGCATCCCCCGCCAGTCGTCGCACACCTTTGGCCGCAAGCGGATTGGCGATCCATCCGGCCACCTCCGCCACCGGATAGAGACAGTCATACGCCACGCTCTCCGACGGGAACGACGGGGAGGCGAAGCGCAGACGGACGTAATATGTTCCCGATAACAGGTCCAGCGTCCGCTCGATCTGCAACGCGCTTTCATCTTCGGCAGCCGAGACCGTGATCGAATCAAGCTCCGCCACGACGTCCCCGGTCACTGAGTCGACAAGCTCCACGATCAGGTCCACACGCTCACCAGCAGCGAGGGCCGAGTCTCCGTGAAAGCTTGCGAAGAGACGGCACCCGATTGTCACGCTGTCCGAGGTCGCAAAACCGTCGGTTCGGAAGAGACCGGCCACCTGCCCGATACTGTCGGTGACCGCAAGCGTTGCGCTACGGTAGACCATCGGCAGTCCTGCCGCGTTGTGCGCGTCGGCAAACCACGGATCGTAGAAGAGGACATGGAAGCCGGTGCCGGAAGAATCGTCGATGCGGAAGCGGACATCCCGACCCGAGGCCGCATAGCCGACCGGGCGGGCGTGCTTGGCAAAGAACTGGCGCGACGTTCGGAGTGTCGAGTCGCTTCCGCCGACATCGTTTGCCTGATAGAGGATCGCGTTTCGGGGCCAGAGTTGTTGCAGGTTGGCCGCGACGTTCGGATGCCGTCCGCCGTAGCTGTACTGTTGCGGCCAGCCGCTGCGAAAGCTCGTCGAATCCCAGTCGACCAACGCCTGCCACAGGTCCGGCGGCGTCTTCGGCACCTGATACCCGACCGCGAACTGTACGCTGCCGACCGCACCGCTTGCCGTGTCGTGCTCTCCCAGCACCGCCGTCTGCGGGAAGATTTCACCGTTCGGCCACGTTGTGACCGAATCGTCGGTCATGACCACGTAATAGGCCCGGTTGCTCAATGCCGTGATCCCGCTGATCGGCGTCAGCAGGCTCTGGAAGTAGACCACCTTCAGCGACTGGAAATCATCCTCCCAGACGATCCCCTCCCGCTGAATGCCGGTTGCGGTATCGGGAATGATGTCGATGGAAGGATACCACCGTTTTGCATTCCACGAGGCAATGGAAAGAGAGCCGGGATTGAGGTTCACCATCGCGTCGGCAGCGGTGTGAACGAGACGGTTGTAGCGGATGTCGTCCCGCGTCAGGCGGGGTTGCCGCCACGTGATGCCGATGGTGGAGTCGGTCCGGGTCCGTGGTGTCCACGGCGGAACGCTCGGATATTGCGCCGCGTAGCCGAAGGACTGCTTGTCGGCCCATGTGATCGAATCACGCGCCGAGAAGGTCGGATTGAACGCCCCGCCGGTCCACGTGGTAAAGTCTTTGGGAAAAAGCCGCCCGACGATGCCGAGGGAGGAGTCGGACCAGGCGATCATGACGCCGCCGTGGGTAAAGCCGACGACTGGTGTTCCCCACTGTTCGGCGTCGGGTCCGCGATACCAGTCGACGATCCGCAGCGGTGACACTGCCCACGTGTAGGGCGGAAGGGGAGGCTGTCCGATAGGATTGACGATGTCCGTGTAATCCTTGACCATGACGTTCCGCAGGACGACCTCCCGATCACCGGAAGAGCCGGTTTTGTGACAGGTCCAGACCGCACTCAACCACGTGGTCAGGCCCTGCCGGTGGAGCGTGAAGGAAGGGAAGCGGTTGTCGGTGACAATCGTATCGTTCGGGAAGAGAGGATCGGAGAGGATGAACTCCTGCGGAATCCAGACGATGGAGCCGGTGCTGTCGGCCATCGGATAGGACATCCGCATGGCGATGACGTTCACGGTACCGCCGCTGCCGTCCGGTCGCGTGGTTCCGTACACAGAATAATAGCGAAATTTGTCCCAAATCAGCTTTTTTTGTCCCGGCCACCGCAGATCACCGGCAAGCAGCGTCGTGTCGGGCGTCGGGAAACTGACTTCGAGCAACGTAGCAGACCCTGCCGAAAGCAGGATGGAGGAGACGGAATCGACCCCTGAAATCACCGTATCGAGCACATGCCGGGGGCCAATGAGGGGGATGGTGTCCGACGGGGGTAGGATTTCGCGCACCCGTATCAGCGGGTACTGCGTGGAATCCGGGTGCTTGAGGTTCCAGCGAATGTGAATCAGCCGCGACTCGGCCAGCGAGTCCATTTTGCGCCCCCGCGCCGTCGTATCGCTGATCCAGTCCGGTCGCTGGAACGCCCGGCGGTTGACAAGATAGACATAGTGCTTTGTCTTCAGCGGATCGTAGACCCCGCCGGTCGTGTCGGTGACAGGGTCGAACAGCCCGATCTCGACAAACGTCGCCCATGCGGAATCCTTCGCCCCTGTCACCGGATGCTCGGCGGTCACCTCCTGAATGATCTCGTCGGGATCAAAGGGGCGGGATTTGTACTGCAACATCTCCGGGTGCGCGGTATCCAGCGGCCATTCGGTCGTGTAGTGGACCGAATAGCTCTCCCGCCATGTCAGGTCCATCATCTTCTTCCCGATCTCCCGCAAACGCTGGTTCACCCGCTTCATCGCACGCGTCCGCACACCGAAGCCGACATACATATCCGGGATCGTCACCAGCGGCCACGCCGTCCCACGGTGGAACGTCCACGCCGAGTCGAAGTCCCGAACGGTGTCGTTGGTGCATTGCTTGTCCCACTCCGAGCCGACCGGACCGAAGCCGCCGCCGTAGTGGAACCCCTCGATCTTCGTCCCGTTGGCCCAGATCGATAACCCCCAGATCGTATCCCCGTTCGGCTGCAACGTATCGACCAGCGCGGCGTTGGCCGAAGAGGTCAACCACCAGTAGACCGCCCCTTTCGCGCCGTAGGCAAGGCCGAGATTCGTGACCATGCGCAACTCCGCCTCGGTCGGGATGTGGCCGATCAGCGTGTCGAGATGCCAGACGCCAGTGCTGTCCTCGTAGAGTTGCAGGTCCAGATTGCTGTTGACGCTCGGCAACTGGATCAGCCGCCGTCCGGTCGCCCGGGAGATGCGGGCAGCATCACCAAGATGGTGGAGCAGGCCCCAGCGTCGCTGCCACAACGTACTGGGCAGATGGTCCCACGAGGGCATGTACCGCCCGACGACGCTCCGTTGCAAGGTCTTCTCGTACTCCTCAAGCGAGGAGGGATCGTCCAGATCGATCTCCCCGATCCTGAAGCGACCGCCGTTCTCCTCCCGGATGCTGGGAAGTTCCTCGTACCGGAGATTGAAGCCGTCTTTCTGCCGGATCGAATCGGTCCCCTGCAACGGCAGTGTCCAGAGGTAGGTCTCGACACCGACGAACTCCGGCGTGGAGAGGGAATGCTGGTGGAACATGTCGTTGAGGAAGTATTGGGCACTCCACGTGCCGACCGAATCCCGCTCACCGGGAAAGCCGGGGCGCGCGACGTTGAAGGTATCCCGCAGGATGTTAATCATGGTCTCCATCCCGGCCCACGCGGTGGCGTGTTGTTCCTCGCCGGGGTAGAGGCCGAACCAGGCGCGGCGGAGGGAATCCTCCGGCAGGCTGTAGTTGTTGGCCCCGTAGAGAAGGCGGCGCATGAGGTTGATCCGCTGCTGCCGCCACGCTTTTGCGGTCACATCGGTGCCGAGCGAAAGCTGGCCGTGGATGTCACGGAGCGATATGCTCCTGACGGCAAGCTGTTCACCGCCGAGCCACGTGACGCGGATGTCGAAGCGTCGGCTGCAATCGCTGGAATCTTTCGTCGGCCCCCATGCACCGTTGGCCAGATAGCGGAGATCAATCGGGAGAACGACTTCATGGTACTCGTCCCAGTTAACCGGAAATACTGACGTATCCGGGTAAAGGTCCACCTTCCTGACATACAGCGTCGTCACCGGGAAGGTTGTGTCCGTCGGTGCGGTCTGTGTGGTCGGCCCGACACCGGGATGGAACTTCGCCCCCTGCGGCACCTCGTAGATGATGTCGATCTTCAGGAGTGAATCGGTATCGAGCGATGTTCCACCTTCAAAGAGATGCCCGGCGACAACGACGTAGTACACCGTATCGATCCTCGGCCCTCCCTGCGGGTCTCCCCGGGCGGCATCGTCCCAGAACCAGCGGTCGACTACCTGCGCCATCGGCTCTCCCCCCTGCGAGGGCCAGCGGTTGATCCTCATGGCATCGTTGTCCCACTGGTTGAAGGCGATGTTTTCGGCAATCACCGTGCCGGGGGTGGTGTTGGTGGTGTTGTAAAATCTCTCGGTCTTGTTGCTATCGGCACCACCATAACCGTACTTATTTGTCCGGTTCGCTCCTCCCTGCCGTTCCATAAACCGGAACGGGAACCACACCGACTGCACCGAGTCGAACGGGTAGAACTCTACCGCACGACCCTGTCCCATCTGGTCGGTCAATATCCCCGCATCGTAGACCGTGAACCGGTGACCGCTGACGACATCCGCGCTCCAGCTTAACGTGTCGATGTAGCGCAGCCACCGCAGCGAGTCGGTC
>CAMLOB010000042.1 GCA_946481475.1 uncultured Chlorobiota bacterium
CGGAGGAGCATCCACGATCAGTCCCTGTTTTTTCTCATCCCACATCAGAAACGAGTTGGTGGCCGCCGGACCGCTTGTAAAGCCTTCGATGGTTACGGGCATTGTTCTATCTGTTGTTCTGCAATTCTTTCTTCTTCCGTACTCTGTCTTCGATGCAACTTCCGATCACTTCCGGAAGCTCGCCGTCTCCCAAGAATACGGACATTGTCCGACACAATCCACCGGCTGTTATCACCTGATGACATCCGACCGCCATCCTGGAAATCTTCCGTCTCTTTTCCCTTCCGTATATTCGCCGTTCTATGAATACAAAACGGACATCAGACAAGGCTTCCGGCGGGAAGCAATCCCCGAAAGGGAAGGAGCCGGCTGGAAAACCGGCTCAGGGGAGCAAAGGGGAATCCGAATCCCGCAAGCTGACCGGAGAGGCGCGACGCCAGGCGATCTACAGCAAAAAGGAGTTTGTCCCTCCGTCGCTGCAACACACGAAGATCCTCTGCACGCTTGGCCCGGCAACGGCGACAAAGGACCGCATCCGCCAGTTGATTCTGGCCGGAGCCGACGCAATCCGGCTGAACTTCTCCCACTCCAACTACGCCACGCATCAGGAGCTGTTCGAGCTGACCCGTGAGGCGTCCCGGGAGTTGGGGCGGATCATTACAATCGTGCAGGACCTGCAGGGACCGAAAATCCGGATCGGCGCGTTGCCGGACGGTCCGGTCTTTCTCCGTCCGGCCGAACAGATCACCCTGACGGTCGACGACGTGAAGTCGGGCGATCCGCGAGTACCGGTCGGCTACGGCAATTTTGCGCGGGACGTGGAACAGGGGAACACGATCCTGATCGACGACGGGCTCCTGGCGCTGCGGGTCGACGAGGTGAAGGGAAATGACGTGATCTGCACCATCATCAACGGCGGTCTGCTGAAGGAGAAGAAAGGGATCAATCTGCCGGGGGCGAAGATCAGCGAGCCGTCGCTGACCCGGAAGGATTTGCAGGATCTGGAGTTCGGTCTGAAGCTCGGCGTCGACTACGTGGCACTCTCCTTTGTCCGTTCGGCACAGGATATTCTTGACCTGAAGAAGATCATCCGTCGCAAGCGGAAGTCCACGCCGGTGATCGCAAAGATCGAAAAGGTGGAGGCGGTCCGCGAACTCGATGCGGTGATCGACGCCGCCGACGCGGTGATGGTTGCCCGGGGAGATCTGGGCGTGGAGATGCCGGGACATATCGTCCCGCTCCTGCAGAAACGGATCATCTCCCGATGCAAGAATCTGGGAAAACCGGTGATCACCGCAACGCAGATGCTGGAATCGATGGTGAACAATCCCCGTCCGACCCGGGCCGAATCCTCCGACGTAGCAAACGCCGTATTCGACGGCACCGACGGGGTGATGCTTTCGGCTGAAACTTCCGTCGGCGCCTATCCGGTGGAGGCGGTGATGGTGATGGATGACATTATCCAGGCAACCGAGAGTGCCATTCCGTACGCAGAGATCCGGGAGAATCTGGAAGTGCTGCCGGAGGAACGGAAACGCTATACCGAATCGGCTGTTGCCGCCAAGGCCGCAACCCTTGCAACCGAGATTCGGGCGGCGGCTATCCTCTGTCTGACCTACACCGGCATGACCGCCCGCGTGATGTCCCGGCAACGCCCCGGCGTCCCGATCATCGCCATTGCCCAGGATGAAGATGTCTGCCGTCGTCTCGGTCTCTACAGCGGCATCTTCGCTCTGAAGATCGACGAGACTCCCTCCTCGACCGAGGAGGCGGTGAAGATCATGGAAAAGGCGGCGCTGAAGGCCGGGGTGATCCGCAAGGGCGATCTGGTTATCATGACGACCGGCTACCCGCTGGATGCCAAGGCCAGCACGAATATGATGCTGGTGCAGAAGGTGTGAACGCCGTTGAACAGTTCAATGGCGGCAGGGCATCGCAGGGAGCAAAAATTTTTGCTCCCTGCGATGCCTCACCACATCAAGGATCGATTGTTGCCGGTTGAATCGTTGCCGCAGCAGACCGGCAGTTATCGGATTCTTTTTTTTCTTCGATGGAATTCCCTCCTCCAGTCTCTTTTTTTCTTTCGTGACGGTTCCCCGCTGCAACCGTGACGGCCTCTCATTACCTTGATTCCCGTCAACTATACGTTTCAACAGGCTTTTCGATCCTCCGGAATTCACAGAGAAAAGGGGTGATTTGCGGCCTGTCATGTTCACATCATTAACGGGTACCAATGATAATGCAGACAACAGTGATAGAGAGACCGCCACTTCGGCGCACCGGACCGACCGCTATCGTTCTCCTTCTGGTTATCGCCGTTGCGGCCGGATCGGTCGCACTCTGGCGGACGACGGTCTCCGGGTCTGGCGGGAACGGGATATCGCCGGGAGGTGAGACGTCGACCGGAGCAACCCTGCAAAAGGGGGATCAGGAAGAGGAAGAGAGGACGGGATTCGATCCGGGACCGTTCGATGCACTTCTTCGGGCCAATGTCGCCGACGGCCGGGTAGACTACAAGGCATTCGCCGGCAGCACCGACTTTGCGAACGTTCTTTCAGAGATTGAGACGGCCGATGTGGGCGGGATGTCGACCGACGAGCAGCTTGCTTTCTGGATCAACGCCTACAACGCCTCGGTCATCCGAAACGTCAACGCCCACTCCGGCATCAAGAGTCCGCTGGATGTGAAAGGCTTCTTCGACAAGGAGACCTTTAAAATCGCCGGACGGGAGGTGACGCTGAACGATGTCGAGAACACGATTATCCGTCCCACATTTCAGGAACCGCTGATTCATTTCGGGCTGGTATGCGCCGCCCGCAGTTGTCCCCCTTTGATCCCCACAGCCTACACCGCCGACAACGTTCGTGATCTTCTGGCCGAAAACGCCCGCAATTATCTGGCCGACACAAAACAGAATCGCTTCGATCCGAAAACCGGCGTACTCCACCTTTCGAAGATCTTCGAATGGTACAAGGAAGATTTCGGAGGGGACGATGCGGGATTGATCGCCTTTGCAAAGGAGTACGGTCCGGGGGATATGCAGAGCGGCCTTGAGAAGGGACGGAAAGTGACGGTCAGGTTTGTGGAGTATGACTGGACGTTGAACGGGAAGTGAGGGACAAGGTGACGGGGAACGAGGGGGACCGGGGACAAGGACAAGGGGGCCGGGGACAAGAGGGCCTTGTAGGGACATGGCGTGCCATGTCCCACAAACCCAAGGAACCCGTAGGAACATGGTGTGCAATATCCCATAAACAGGCACAAGACAGACAGGCCTATTCTTTATCAGATGATGGAGACAGCAATGCAACATATTACCGGTTTGTTGAACAGAGGAACGCAGACGGAGCAGCGGGAGTTTCCGCTGCATCTGCCCGGACTGAGCGATTCGGAGCGGAACGATCTGCTGCGGAGCGCCACACACGGGACGTATCGGCCGGGAGAATGTGTCCAGGTCGAAGGGGAGAATTGCCGTCGCATCTTCTTTGTTCTCGCCGGTCGTCTGCGGGTCTGCAAGGAAGGGACGAACGACCGGGAAGTAACGCTCTACAGGATCGGAGCCGGGGAGACCTGTCCGCTGACGGTTTCCTCGCTGATGCAGGGGACTCCGTATCCGGCATATATCGTGTGTGAGGAGAAGGCATCGGTGCTGCAATTGCCGGCGACCACATACATATCCTGGTATCGCCGCTCCGATGGGTGGAGGAACTATATCGCCGAATTGCTGGCCGGAAGCACGCTTGCACTCCTGTCGACACTCGATCTGATCGCTCTCCACTCCCTGGAGAACCAGATTGTTCTCTACCTGCTGCGGGAGTCCGAAGGAGGAGAGAAAATCAGCAGAACCCATGCGGCCGTTGCATCGGATCTGGGACTTTCACGTGAGGCTGTAAGTCGCGGACTGAAGCGGCTGGAGAGACGGGGACTGATCGCCCTGACCCGGGGCGAAATTCTTGTGCTGGATCGTCCGGCTCTTATCCGGGCGGGACAATATCCGATCGGGTAGCGGGAGGGAGCGGAGAGGACCACGCCCCTCTTCGCTCCCCTCACATTCTTATCGCTTTTCTTCTTCACACGATCTCTTCGCGAACACGGGACAAGATGCGTTGCACTTCCGCATGTTTGCCGATTGTGCGGAGCGTCTCCAGCAGGAGTTCGGCAATCTCGTCATCATCCGGCATGATCTCATACCCCTGTCGCAGAACCTCCTCGGCAGCCTCCGGATCTTCCTCACGTATCAATCCGCGAGCCGTCTCCAGCAAGGCGGTTCGCATCAGATAGTCGATCTCCTCACGAAGCGATTCGAACAACTCATCGTAGAGCGTGGGGAAGGGGACTTCTCCCGCATGAAGCGTCATCGCCTCCAGAAGAAGAAGTCTCGCCCGCAGGAAAGCGCCCCCCCGGGCATTCTCCAGTCCGTCGCGAAGGAGTCGTACAAGCGTGACGACGTCAACGTCGATCAGCTCCACGTTCAGTGCCGGAACGCCCTCCCGCTCAATCACAAGGTCTTCTCCCGACGTCTCGCGCAGACGGAGCAGGGCCATGGACGTCATCTTCCGGGCACGCTCCGGATCATCGACTCCACCTCCGGCATAGCGGCAGAACTCCTTGTAGGAAAGCTTCTGTTCGGACATGAGTCCGGCAGCCATCAGACCAAGCACCGTCCGGATCCTTCCTCCCCGTATCCGCTGTACGTCCTCACCCGGCCGTCTGATCGTGATGTCGCCGATCATTGTGATGCGAATCCTTTCATACTCCCTGTCGACCGGGAATTCCGGCGAGGCCAGAGCCTCGCGAATTTCCCGACCTCTTCGGCTTTCTTCCTCTTCTGAAAGATAGGCTGCAAAGAATTTAAGCGTCGGCATCGCGCAGGCGAGAAGATCGTGACGACCGAACCAGTCCAGAACCGCCGAGGCGGCCGCAGCAATGTCGGAGCGGAGGGAGTTGATCATCTTCCGGTCGTTCAACCGCTCCAGCGTCTCAGTCACAAGCTTCACCCCGATCACGTGCATGCGGGTCAGGATCGGTTCCTTCAGTTGCCCACGCATCAGTTCGACAAGAGCCCCCTTCCGGTCCTCCCCCTGCACAACATAGCGGGCAAGCGTCAGCAAAGGGAATTCCGCAGAGTCATCGGCCTCCTCCAGAACCTCGGCAAACATTTCCAGCCCCCTTGTCCGCAGATTCAACAACATCCAGGCGGACAGGTAGGTTATCGGCGAGGGTTCGGCATTGAATTCCCGAAGGAGTGTTCCGGCTTCGTCGAACTCCTCGCGAATCAGCAGAAGGACCACGAGCCGCCAGCAGGCGATCTGCACCACCTGATTCCGGATCTCCGCCGGAGCGTCGGTGAGAATGTCCCTGAGCTCAGGTCCGATATGACAGACCGGCATAGCAAGCCCGGTAAGAGCATAGAGTCTGAAGAGGCGAACCTGCGTCAGGTCCCTGCGCAATCCCTGCGAACGGAGTCGGGGAATCAAACGTTCGGCAAACCGGAGTCCCTCCCGATACTTTCCGATCCCTTCGTACAGCGCCATCACGCGCGTCTGCACAAAGATGCTGTCGGGTGCCGAGGAGAGCAGATCGGCCGCCTGCATCAGACGTCGTTCCAGTTCCTCTTCGGAAGCGAACTGCCAGATGACCAACGGCATCACTTCGGAACGAATACGGTATTTGATATCCTCCGGCGCCTCTTCATTCCGCACAATCTTTTCCGCCCACTTCTCCACGTCCGACGTCCAGCGCATGTCGGCCTCCGCGCTGGTTGATCGTCCGGCCACATTCAGGAACCGGACGAACTCCTCACCATACTGGAGTGCCGGGCAGATGCCGATCAACCTTTCCACCTCTTCCCAGATCCCGGCAAAGCTCTCCGTCTCTTTTGAACGACGCCCCTGCTGATAGCAGTAGGTAAGAGCGGAAACACGATAGCGGAGAAGGTCTTCCGGAAGGTTCCGGGTCATTTCCTCGAAGCGGTCGACAAGCCGACCGTACGCTTCGGTATGGTTTTCCCTGCGCTGCAACTGCAACTGAAGATCGACCAGGCAGAGCTCGAGGGCACGCTCTTCTTCAGCACTCCGGACTTTTCCGGTTCGGCGGGCAATCTCCCGGGCAACGTCGAGCAGCACGTGACTCAGTCGCCAGTCGGCCGTTTCGTCCAGGGCCAGCGCGTCGCGGGTAATGCGTCGCAGAATGTTCCGGATGCCTCCGGCCTCCGACATCGTCGGCCGAGCCTCTCCCATCTCCCGCCCCAGAACCTGATAGGGGACTACAGAATAGAGAGGATATTCTTCACCGATCAGCCTCTTCAGCCGATCAAGCGGGATATGGCCGGAACTCAGCAGATGGGCGTGAACAAGAGTGTGGGTGAACGTGAAGACCGTGTCGTTTCTTCCTCTTCCGGAAAGAGGCCGGGGTATGGTGACGGGGGTGGAAAGGATCCCCTTGAACTTCAGCGAGTTCAGCACTTTCTCCCCCTCTCCTTCGATCACCTGCAATGCGGTCGACTCCGCAAAGGATTCGCCGAGCGAGGCAAGGATCCTGGCGGCATGTTTTTCATTCTCGCTCAGATGAGCCACCATACCGCCGGAAAGTAGCTGCATATCGCGGACAAGATACGATTCGAACTCCTGAAGGCCAGGGGTCGGCAGCCACGCGCCGGACAGATGATCCTGAAGAATCACTCCGTTCTTTAACGAGTTCCGAAGCGCAGTTCGCAACGCCATCGGGTTGCCGAACGTGGTACGATACAGTACCTCGATCACTTCCGGGTCGGGATCGGCACTGAAAAGAATGGTCCACAACTCCCCGATCTCCTCCCGACTCAGACCTCCCACCTTCACTTCTTCCACAAGGTACCGCGAGAGGACGGCAGAAGCCGGAGCATCGGTTCGCTGACTGATGGCGATCAATCCGATCGGCTCGTCGGCGATCGCCCCAAGTAATTCCATCAACTCACCCACGCAGCTTCCCGAAAGCAGATGGATATCCTCAAGCACCAGAAGCGTGGGGCGGAGCCGGGCCAGTCTTCGAATCGAAGCGGTCACCGAAGGGAGCGTCGGTTCCGGTTCCCCCCGCAGCAGACGACTCCCCCCTTCGGAATAGAGGAGGGCACGGGAGAGAACAGGGGCCAGCGTGGCCGAGTCCGAGTAGAGCTTCCCCCAGACCACCACTCCTCCGTTGCCTGCGACGGCCGGGACGATCTCCTCTACCAGGCGACTTTTTCCCACCCCGGCTTCCCCTGTAACGAGGACAACGGACATCTCCTGAATGTCAAGAGACCGGTTGCGAAATTCAAGAAGCCGGAGCCGTTCGGTCTTCCTTCCGATGAAAGGGAACGTTCCGCGATTGACAAACTCGATAAGATTCTGCATTGAACTGGACGCATGAAGAGGACAATGGCGATGGACGGACGGAGGACCAGGGGAATACATTTTCTCCGGTCGGGAAACCGTGACGGTTCCGAAGGCCGTTCGTGACGCTTCCCCTCTATCTTGTCAACGGTATCAACCACTCGGTGGAAATATACAGCCAACTTTACTGAGGCACACAATGAGCGAAGGCAAGGGCGTTCCCCCCTCCGATCGGCAGGGACCGTCATCGGCCCGCTGCACATCCTGCGGCATGGTAGGCGAACCCTCTGTCCGGACCTGTCGGGCTTGCGGGGGACGGATGCGGACGACCTGTCCTCATTGTCTGGCCCCCATCACCCAGCTTGTCACGGGATTCTGTGCCGTGTGCGGCGGCTCCTTCATCTCCGACGAACCTCCGGACGCATGATGACAGCGCAATCAACCATACAACATAACGGGACGAAAACTGCCTTTGAAATTTCCGTGAAGAACAGAGATGTCCGGCACAGGATACAGGTCACAGACATTGGTTTGTCCTTTCCCTTACCTGTCTCTGTTGCCTGAATCTGTCGGGCCTCCTGTTCTTCACGGCTCTTCCTGCTCTTTTCAGGATCGATCCCGTCTTCCACACATATTTCAGTTCACACATTCATGGTACATCGATTCAACATGCAGTCTTCTCTTCTCTCTCTTGCAGCAACGGCACTGTTTCTCTTCTTGTTTCATTCTCCTCTCACCGCCCAGCGTTCGCTTACATTGATCTACCCGAACGGAGGAGAGACGTTCACGGGTGATGAGACGATCGAGGTCCGATGGACGGCAACCGGTTTTGATGCCGACGAGCGGGTAGAGCTTGAGTACTCGCTCGACGGCGGAGGTCAATGGCGGAACATCGACAAGGCCACCGCCGGAGCCGGAAGGATCGCCTGGCAGGTTCCGAACCGACCGAGCGGCACGGTGCTGGCCCGGGTTTCCTCCCGCGACGGCGATATTTCCGACGTCTCGGACAACACCTTCGAGATAGCGGAGAACCCGCTGGATCGCACATTGATGATAACGCCGAACGGAGGGGAAACGTTGACATCCGGAGAGACGTTCACGCTGGAATGGCAGCTCCCGCTTGATGCGATCGAGGGGAAGCTGGAATTCTCCACCGACTTCGGCATGACATGGCAGGAAGTGATCACCCTTCCGGCATCGGTCACCCGGTACAACTGGAAGGTGCCGGAGGTTACCGAAGCGATCTCCACAGCAATTATGCGGATCTCGGTCGCCGAAGCGCCCGACCACTTCGATCAGTCCGACGCCCCTTTTACCCTTCAGCCTGCATCCGTTCAGCAACCGTCGCTTCACGTCATCTTTCCTGACGGCGGAGAATCCTTTCCGCAGGATACCGTGATCGCAATCGAATGGGAGGCGACAAATGTCCCGGGCGAAGTGGAGGTGGAGTACTCACCCGATCAGGGGATCACCTGGAACGGCATCGGCAAGACCCTGGCGGGGATCGGCGGGATTGCCTGGAAGATTCCGGGCAAAGGGACGGTTGCCGGACTGATCCGTGTGAGGACGGAAGATCGCTCGGTAGAAGACCGTTCCGACAATCCGTTTACCATCCGCGAAAAAGACGACGTGATCCTGGAACCGGTAACGTTGCTCAGTCCGAACGGCGGTGAGGAATGGATCGAAGGTGAGTCCCGCACAATTACCTGGAACGCTCCGGCCGATATGCGGACGGGAAGACTTGCCTACACAACCGATGGGGGGGGAACGTGGGCCGACATCAAGGAGGTGACCCCATCCGACGGCAGCTATCTGTGGAGGGTTCCGCATGTCGCCGATCTTCCGGTGACGACGATGAAAGTCAGGATCACCGACACGGAACACCCCACACGAACGGCCGAGTCGGCAACCGACTTCACCGTTGCACCGGTCTCCAGCCTCTCGATCTTCACGCCGGAAGAGGATTCTCCGATCGACCTCTGTCTGTATCCGAATCCGGCCCGAACCGAACTTCGCATCGATCTCGCCGGAACCGGCGAATCCGGCTTTACCGTTCAGCTTTCCACCCTACAGGGGAAAGAGGTTCGCCGCATTGACATCGGAAAGGGAAAGGGGCCGTTCCGGCTTGATGTCAGCGATCTTCCCGTCGGAGTCTACACCTGTGTCATCAGAACTCCGGGGCATCCGGGCATCGGAAAACAGGTACTGATCTATCGGTAGAACTGTTCGGGAAGGGTGACCGCAAAAGGGGCAAAAGGATAGAGCGGAGCAGGGTAAAAAAGGAGAGGGATCGGAAGACTCCCGATCCCTCTCCTTTTTTTTATTCAGACGACGACAGCAGGGAACCTATGGATTCTTTCCGCCGAGCCGCTGGATCGTGATATGTATTCGCCGCTTGTCGGCAAGCGTGTTGCCGGTCACATCATCAACGTCACCGCTGACGATGCGCCATCGGACGGCATCGTTCCGGCGGAGGCGAACGTAGACATCATTCCCCTTTTCGGCAGCCTCGCGGAAGAGTTGATCCAGATACTGCACGGCAAACCAGGCGCGCAGACCGGCCAGACGGAAGTTGTCGATTTCACTGTCTTTCCGCATGGAGAAGGAGATGCCGTCTTTCGTCTCGAACGTCACCTCGATATCCTCGCCGAACTGTCCCAGAATCGGTCGGGGATCGGCATAGCCGTAGACCGTCAGCTCCAGATACTCCCCCGGATCGCGCAACGTATCGAAGGCCGGGAAGTAGAGGTTCATGCAATCGCGATAGAAGTTGCCGATCACCGACTCCACGTCGAGGGCCATCTTCTTGTACTCTTCGTACAGCCTCTTGTTGTTCGCTATGTTGTCGATATAGTCCCGGTCACGCAGATCTCCCCCCTCTTCCTGTCTCCTCTTCAAATCCTCCAGGGCCACCAGCGTGTTCAGCCGGTAGTAGCCGCTGACGAAGAGGGGAACGCTGATCCCGGCAAAGTCAAGCGCGATCAACGGCGGCGGCGGCGGTGGAGGCGGCATGCTCGGTCCGTCCGGCGGCATCGGCGGGGGTCCCGGCGGAGTCGGCGGCGGAGTCGGTTCGGCAATCTCGGGCAACGGCGGCGGTGGAGGCGGTGGAGGACTGGCCACCTTGAAGAGAATCTCCTTCTCCTCGTCGGCCTTCATCGCAGTCAGATCATAGGTAAATGCCGTATCGAAACCGACCGGTTTGATAAAGAGCTTATAGGGAAAGCCGGAGTAGAGCCAGACCGACCCTCCGTTGACCGTATCGATCTCTTCACCGACCAGCGTCCGGTCGAAACGTTCCTCGGTCACCTCCACGCGTCCTTTCACATAGCGCATCACCGTCGTATCCAGGATGCGGACGCGGACGTTTGCGTAACCGGGCATAAAAGGATTGAACGATCCCTCGTAAATATCCAGACCTCCCTTCCCTCCATCCCGGTCGCTGACGAAATAGCAGGTATTCCTGTTGATTCCGTAGAAGAAGAGATCATCCGCTTCGGAATTGATCAGGTTCCCGAGATTCTTCGGCGTGCTCCAGTTCCCCGACTCATCCCGTTGCGTGATGAAAATATCGAAGCCTCCCCGCCCTTCGTGGCCGTTGCTGGCAAAGTAGAGCGTTCTGCCGTCGGGAGCAATAAAGGGAGAGATCTCGTCATCTCCGGTATTGACCGGTCTGCCGAGATTCTCCGGCGTCCCGAACGAACCGTCAAGCCGGCGGTAGGAGATCCAGAGATCCTTGTCTCCCACTCCCCCTTTCCGCGTCGAGGTAAAGATGATGAACGTACCGTCGGAAGAGATGGTCGGCTGCGACTCCCACTTCCGGGAGTTCAGCGAGGTCAGTTCGACGACATCGGAGATGCTTGAGCCATCTGCCGCCATGGTGAACGTGTAGAGTCCGGTATACGAATGGCGGACCTGCGAACCGCTGGCCATCACGCCGGTCATCGGTCTGCTCCATCCCACGTTTCCCCCCTCCATCCCGGCATAGTCGATCTGCACTTCCGGCGGAACGGGGACACTGAGGATGCCGTCATCTTTCATTGTGTTGACCGAAGATTCCCGGAGGACTTCGGGGGCTTCGTGGTGGATTCCCTCGGCGGCAAAGCGTCGCGACCGGAAGAGATCGGCCGATTCAAGGCGTGAGGAGGTAAAGTAGAGCCACTCACCGTTCGGCGTCGCGAAGGGGGCGTAATCATCCTGTTCGGAGTTGACGACTTCCAGATTGCGCACAACAAACTCGGGATCATCAAATACGAGGAAGGGCTGGGCTTGTACAACGCCGACCGTCATCAGGGTCAGCAGCGCGAGTGTAATGTAGCGCATCGTCTTGTCAGTCTCCGAAGTTATACAGTACACCGAGTGTTCCAAAGATTCCCTGCTGCTTCAGCACATCCGGAGCGTTGAAGGCAGAGGTGAGGGGATGGCTGTAGACCCCCTCGATATTCAGGGCGAACATATCGCTGAGTCGATACATATAGCCGAGACTTCCCCGCAGATCGAAAACCAGCGTGCCGAAGTTATCGAACTTTCTCCCCCCGAGCAGTTGCTGCTCATTCGTGCCGGTCCCGGCGTAGACAAAGCCCTGCGGTGAAAGGAGGCGTTCGGTATAGTTATAGAAACCGTCGATCAGCAATCCGCCGGAAGCCCCGCCACTGACGTAGAATCCCGTTTCGGCAATCTCCAGTCCCACCATCACTTCCAGCGTCAGCGTCCCGAAATCTCCGTCGACCTGGGCCTCCTGCTGCAGTATCACCCGTTCGTTGTTCTCTCCCTTGATCGGCTCTCCGGCCAGGGGGGTGATGAACGTGCTGGAACGGGACTCGTAGCGGAGTCGGGGAGAAAGAATGAACCAGGTACTTTGCAGGGGATAGAGAATCGCTTTCGCCTCGGCGACCACGCCGTCCCCCTCACCGTCGGAAAAGAAGGCACAGGGGAGACTGTTGTCGGTGACGCCGAAACTTGCATCGCTCTTCCAGTAGCCGTAGCCGAACCCGCCGCCGATATACTGATAGCGAACCACCGGTTCGTGCAGCAGAGCATCGCTCCCCCTCCCCTGTCCTTTGAGAACCGGAGACAGAGCCAGCAACAGGAGTGTGGCATGAAATCCGAATCGGGTGATATGCTGTCGAGTCTTCATCATCCGTATGTTGATGTTGATATGGCTCCGTTCAAAAGAGATCCCGCTGCCCGGGGCAGCCCTACTTCCGGATAACAAGTTTCCGGTACACCGTCTCACTCCCCCGGGCCGGTTGCAGACGCAGGTAGTAGACACCGGTCTGCAGCGACGAGACGTCGAGAGTCAGAAGACTTGTCCCCTCCGGCAGATCGTGCTGCTCGCTCAGGACCACCTCGCTCCCCTTCGAGTCGAACAGATCGAGGAAGACCCGTTCCCGGCCGGTCGATCTCAATCCGACATCCACCCGATCTCCGGCCGCCGGAGTCGGCGACAGGGAGGTGATGGTGATCTTGGCCGGGGTACCACGGAACTCGATCGGTCGCAACTCGCGGAAGCAGATACTGTCGTGAATCACTATTCCGGCATTCTGCACCACCAGCTTCGGGTTGCCGTCGTGGAACTGTCCGCCGGTAATTTCCACGTAGGAGGCGAGCGAATCTCCCCGCAGGAATTCAAAGTCCATCTGGGCCAGTTCTCCGGCCGAGACGAGTGCCGGACCATCG
>CAMLOB010000043.1 GCA_946481475.1 uncultured Chlorobiota bacterium
CTCCTTGACCTCCTCGGCGGAATGCGCCGGACGCCGCCGGACATTGACTACGCAATGACGCTCGTCGAACGGTTTTCTCTGCAGGATCGGCTCAATGACCGAGTTGACTCCTTCAGTTCCGGTATGCGGCAACGCGTGAAGTATATCCTGGCCCTCGCCCACCATCCTTCCTTCCTGATGCTTGATGAACCGATGACGAATCTGGACGAAGAGGGTCAACGGACAATTCGGGAAATCGTGACGGCCGAACGGGAAGACCGGATCACGCTGATTGCCACGAATGATGCCGGAGATCTGGAGTTGTGTACGCATCGGCTGGGACTGGAGGAGATGTAAAGGGGGATTTTCGATTGGCGAATGGAAATCGTAGGGGCGCAAAACCTTGCGCCCGATAACAACCCCGTAATTTTCGATTGACGATTTTTGATTGACGGCACGCAATCGATGAATGTTCGATTGCCGGGGTAGAAATTCAATCGGCGATTTTGAATGGCGGGAAGAATCGGGGAAAAGATTCCGACCGGAGATTTACCGTCCGACCCAATCGGCCAGCACTTCCTCGATTTGTTCTTCGCCGAGCGTGGGATTGTCGTACAGTCCGGCACCGAGCCGCTGACGCATGATTTCATAGAGGGAGACCGCACAGGCAACCGAGATGTTCAGACTTTGCGCAAAGCCGACCATCGGGATCAGAAAGTTTCCGTCGGCAAGTCCTGAGGCCTCCTCGGAGACACCCTCATGTTCGTTGCCGAAGACCAGGGCGATCGGACCGGTCCCCTCCAGCTTGTAGAGGCCGACCGACCGTTCGTTCAGGTCGGTGGCGTAGATTCGCACCCCATCGTTCCGAAGCTCTTCATAGCATTCCCGAATCGAGACGTAGCGTTTCAGATCCGTCCACTTTCCCACGCCGGTGGAGCTTTTCTGTCCGATCATCGGAAAAGGTTCGCTGTTGTAGACCAGATGGACCGTCCCGACACCGACCGCATCACACGTCCGCAGAACCGCCGAGACGTTGTGGGGATCGTGGACGTTTTCAAGGACCAGATGGAGATCGTACTGGCGTTTCTCGATCACCCCCCGCATCCGCTCCACCCGTCGCCGGGTCCGGTTCGTCGCCGGATCGATCTCCACCGACCGGTCGAACGGAAGTCTCCGGTTGACCTTCTTCACGCTTTTACTCCTCCTCGTCGAATTGCCCCTGATCGAACCGCTCCACGTGATCGACGTTCGGAATCTTCTTCAGCCGCTCGATCAGCCTTCCCAGATGCTCCGTATGGCGAACAAGAACGGTAACGATCCCCTCGAACAGGGAATCCTTCGACTCGATGTTGACGCTTCTGATGTTCGTGCTCCGGTAGGAGACAATAGCGTGCGTGATGTCGTTCAGCATACCGGGCCGGTCCTCCCCGCTGACGCGAACCGCCGCGATAAACTCGAAGCCGTCATCCTTTCCGGCCCAGTCCACATCCAGCGCACGCCCCCTCCCCTCCTTCTGCTCCAGCATGTTGATGGCGTTCGGACAGGAGGTCCGGTGAATCGTCACCCCTTTGCCGGTCTTGATGAATCCGACGACCTGATCTCCCGGAATCGGATTGCAGCACCGGGCATAGTGATACTTCATGCCGGTCAGTCCGCCGTCGACCAGAATGCCGTCCGATGCGCTCTTGCGGGCCTCATCAACAAACCGGGAATAGAGGATCTTGCCGGTGACGCTCCCCTGATCATCCTTCTGCGACGGCTCTTTCAGGTAGGCGACCACCATCGCCACAGCCTCTTCGGCAGAGAATTTACCGGCTCCGATATCGTAGAAGAAATCGCTCCGGTTCTCATACTTCAGGCCGTGCGACACCCTCTCCAGTTCGTCGTCGTTGATGTGCAGTTTCTCCTTCTTCGCCCGCTTCTGCCAGGCCTCCTTCCCCTCCTGGATCAACGTTCTCCGCTGCTCGTTCAGCCAGCGCCGGACGCCGCTGCGGGCCTTGTGCGTGACGGCGAATTTCTCCCAGTCGATGCTCGGGGTCTGGTTCTTCGAGGTCAGGATCTCCACCTGATCGCCGGAGCGGAGAACGGTGTCGAGCGGAACGATCTTGCCGTTGACCTTTGCTCCGATACAGTGGAAGCCGACCTCCGAGTGGATATCGTAGGCAAAGTCGATCGGCGTCGATCCTTTCGGCAGAATGCGTAATTCTCCTTTCGGAGTGAAGACGTAGATCTCGTCCTGGAAGAGATTCAGCCGGAAGCTCTCCATCACCTCGTGCGGCGCCTCCTCGGCCTCGGCACGCTCGAAGACATCCCGAATCCACTCGGCCCACTCCTCAAGCTGGCGATCCTCCCGCCAGATATTCAGCGTCCGTTCCTTGTAGATAAAATGGGCGGCCACTCCCTTCTCGGCGATCTCGTGCATCCCCGCCGTCCGGATCTGCACTTCGATCCGCTTCCCCTCCGGACCGATCACCGTTGTGTGGATGGATTGATAGCCGTTCTTCTTCGGGACGGAGATATAGTTCTTGAAGCGTTCGGGGACGGGGGTATAGATTTCGGAGACGATGCCGTAGACGGTGAAGCAGTCGTTCGGGTTGTCGGTCCGCAGGATCACGCGGATGGCCACCAGGTCGTGAATTTCGTCGACCGTCTTGTTCTGCACCCGCATCTTGTTGTAGATGGAGTAGAGGTGTTTGGCCCGCCCGTGTATTTCAAACCGCATTCCCTCCTCTTCCAGCCGGTCGCGGATCGGCCTGATCGTCTGCTCGATATAGGCTTCCCGCTCCTTCCGCTTCGTCTTCAACGCCCGCTTCAACTGGTTGTAGGCCTCGGGATTCAGATACTTGAACGACAGGTCTTCAAGTTCCCATTTCAAATTGCCGAGACCGAACCGGTGGGCGAACGGAGCGTAGATATCGAGCGTCTCGCGGGCCATCCGCTTCTGTTTCTGGGGCGAAAGGAACTTCAGCGTCCGCATGTTGTGGAGCCGATCGGCAAATTTCACCAGGATCACCCGGACGTCGTTGACCATCGAGAGAAGAAGCTTCCGGTAGCTGGCCGCCTGCGTCACCTCGTGACTGTTGAAGACGCCGGTGATCTTCGTCACCCCGTCGACGATCTCGGCCACGTCCGGTCCGAACTCCGCACGAATATCTTCGATCGTGTACTCGGTATCCTCTACCACGTCATGAAGCAACGCAGCGGCAATCGAGACATCGTCCAGAGGGATCTCCCGCGCAAGGATCAGCGCCACTTCATGCGGATGCGTATAGTACGGCTCCCCGGAAGCCCGGGCCGTGTTCTTGTGGGCATCGTAGCAAAGGTAGAGAGCACGGGTGATCAGTTCCTCGTTGCACGTCCGGAGGTTCTTGCGGCAGGCCTCAAGCAGGGCGGCAAGTCGTGTCCTGAACTCCTCGCGGTGGTCCAGATGGATCGAATTGACCTTCTCGGCCACGTTCATCCGGACGGCTTTCCCCCCCGAATGCAATCCGTTCGCACCGTTCTGCTCTGCGGCGGTATTATGTGTTTTCGTCTCTTTCACTTAATGAATAGGTAATTCTGTTCCAGCTTGACCGGTGACGATCCTTCCCGGGAATTGTTAGAAGGCGGAGATACGGGAGGGAAGACAGGGAACATCCCGCGTCCCCCTTCCCGTACGACCGATGATCCCCCTCAGGCACCGTAATAGACCTGATCGATTTTCCCTTCGATATATGTGAGGAATGCCTCCTCACTCAGCGGTTCGCCGCAAATCTCCATCGTCAGTTCCGACGGCGTCTTGGCCTTCCCCCACCGGTGGATATTCTCCCGCAACCAACCGAGAATTGCGCTGAACTCTCCCCGCTCGATCTGCTCGTAATAATCGGGCATATCCTTCAGCATCACCCGCTGGAACATGGCGGCGTAGAGCTTGCCGAGAGAATAGCTCGGGAAGTAACCGTGTCCGCCGAACGACCAGTGAACATCCTGCAGGCATCCCTCGGCGTCGTTGGCCGGGGTGATGCCGAGATACTTCTCCATCCGCTCGTTCCAGACCTGCGGAATCTGATCGACCTCCAGGCGGCCGTTGATCAGATCATCTTCGATTTCAAAGCGGAGAATGATGTGCAGGTTGTAGGTCAGTTCGTCGGCTTCCACCCGGATCATGCTCGGCTTCATCACGTTGACGATCCGGAAGAACTCGTCGGCCGGAATGTTGCCGAGCCGGTCAGGGAACGTTGACTGAAGCGAGGGATAGGCCCAGCGCCAGAACTCGCGGCTGCGACCGATCATGTTTTCCCAGAAGAGGGACTGCGATTCGTGAATGCCCATCGATGTGCCGTCGGCAAGAGGGGTGCGGGTGTACTGCCGGTCGATTCCCTGCTCGTACATGCCGTGCCCGGCCTCGTGAATCAGACCGAAAAGACAGCTTCGCAGATCGTCCTCGTAGACGCGCGTCGTCAGCCGGACGTCCCGGATGCCGAACGACGTGCAGAAGGGATGGGCCGAGAGATCGACACGACCGTCGATGTAGCTGAAACCGAGTCGCCCGATAATCTCCTTTGCAAAATCCATCTGCCGACCCCGGTCGAAGTGGGTGAAGAGGACATCGTCGGAGACCGGATTTCCCGAGGCGGCGATCTTCTCCAGAAGTCTCACGGTCCCG
Source organism: uncultured Chlorobiota bacterium (assembly GCA_946481475.1). Next base: position 4,625 of record CAMLOB010000043.1, read on the forward strand.
TCTTTCAGCCGGTCAAAGACCGGACGCAACTGCGCGGCGGTCATGTCCGGTTCGTACTGATCGATCAGCGCATCGTAAGGGTTTTCATCGTAGCCGAGATATTCGGCGTGGCGACGCTTCAGATCGACGATGCGGGTCAGGTCGTCCCGGAACAAGGCGAAGTCCGAGGCGGCACGCGCCCTCTTCCAGGACTGCTGGGCCAGCGAGGTGACCTTCGACATCTCCCGCACGAACTCCTCCGGCAGCTTCACGGCCTGCTCCCGGTCCCGGATAATCTGCCGCAGAGCCGCCCGCTGCCACTCTTCCAGTTCCTCGGTTGAACCGTTTGTCCCGAGTCCCTCGATCAGCCTCCCCACCTCATCGGACGTCACCATCTGGTGAATCAATCCCTGAAGCGTTGCAAGCTGCTCGGCCCGCTCTTCGGCTGCGCCGTCCGGCATGTAGGTCTCCTGATCCCACCCGAGTACGGCCGTTGCCGAGGAGAGATCGGCAACCGTTCTGGCTGTCTGCAACAGACGGTCGAATGCTTCCAGTGAATGCGTCGATGAATTCATGCGTGAAAGTCGTTGGAAAAGTTGGCGTAAGATTTTCCGAATAATAATCAAAAGGAATGCAGGAAAGAAGAGGGGGAGGAAAAGAGATGTGTGGATAAGGGTAGGGATATGGTGCACCATCCCTACCCCCCGGCATCGGCAACCATGGATAAGCCGGATCGATCCGCACCCAGCACCCGCGCCGCATATTCGATTCCCCCCTGCTGGAAGAACGCCCCCTCCAGCCTCTCCCCCGACATGAGATGGCGCTCGGCCTTTTTGATCATACCGTTCGAGCCGAGCGAAGGAGCCCGGCGGTAGCCCAGACAGGCCCCCTCGATCAGCGCCACCTCTTTCTTCAGGATCCCGGCCCCGAGAGTGGTCGGCAGAAGGGCGTTGACGATGATATCTTCCCCCCGACCATTGCCGACAAGAACTTCCGTACCGAAACGGACAAGGAACAGACGCCGGAGTTCCTTCATCTCTCTCCGTTCTGCAATCCATCCGAATGCGGTATCAATCAATGAGCCGTTCAGCAGATCGAACGTCAGCTTTCCCCCTGCCCAGACTCTCCGTTCCGGAGCGTTCGCCGGTCGCCCCCTGAAATTCCAATCCGGATCGACCTCGTGAAGCTCTTCCTCCGGAAGGATGCCCTCAAGTCGCCCCTGCGGAAAGGAACCGGAAGCGACCTTCGCGATCCGCTCAACCGGCAGTCCGGACAGCATCAGCACACGGGACAGCACCCGGTCGAAATTCTCTCCGCACAGCCGCTCCCGGTCGGCGAAAATTCTTCCTGCCAGACGTTTCATCGGCGCGCGGTTGTTGCTGTAGCCGAGCGAGTCGAAGAGCCGGATCAGGATTTCCCGCTCGATCTGCAAGTCGTCCGACAGCCGGGGCGTGCGCCGGAGCATCTCCGTCGTTCGCCTCAGGAACCGTTGCCAGGAAAGCTCGGCAAGAAGCGGGAAAGGATCGTCCGGGAGATGCTGCGGCATTCTCTCCCTGTCTTCCGAAGGAAGAGTCCGGAGTTCCTCGGCGAGGATGGTGGGAATCGGAAGTCGGGACTTCCCCGGTCCCGTTCCTTCGGCAAGGAGATGAAGGATAACCCTGTTGTAAGCCGGATCATTCTGATGGCCGTGAGCAAACCAGTCGGCCTCCCGCATGTGCATTTCGACCGGACCGGTCGTCAGATCACCGTCGATCACGAGGACGGCGTTCAGGAAGTCGGGTCCGTCGGTGTGGTTGCGCTCGCCGGGAGAGATAACAACGATCGGCTGACCGGCAGAAGATCGGAATGCGGTTCCGGGAACGGCCTGTTGATGCCAGAGGTCGTAGAGATCGGCCTCGGAGCGGATGACTGCAAGTGAAGACATGGTCGTTGGATGATTCGGGTGAATGATTCATAGACCGCAGATGACGCAGATCGGACGGATCGGCGCAGATGTCATCTGTGCTGATCCGTCCGATCTGCAGCCTATTGCAAATAACGTCAGACGGTTTCGCCCGCCGAAACGATCCGCTCGTCCGGATCGCCGACGCTCAGCTCCGCCACAAACTTCCGTGCAGCCTCACGAATCGCCTCGGCAAAGTTCTCTCCCGATCCGGCCTTGCTGATGCCGCGCGACACGTTGACGAAGGCGACACCCCCATTGTTTGCGCGGATGGTCCCCTCGGCATCTCCCCCCTGCGCGCCGATCCCCGGAATCAACAGCGGTATCTCCCGGCCGACGTGCCCCCGTATCTCGGCCAGCTCGTTCGGATGGGTTGCACCGACGACGAAGCCGAGTTGGTCGGCATCCCCGAAGGCGTCCAGACAGTGGTCGATTACCGTTACGTAGAGAGGTTGCCCGTCGGCGACGACGCGCTGGAACTGGGCCGAACCGGGATTCGAGGTCAGGGCCAGAACGAAGACGCATTTCCCGTCGAACCGGAAGTAGGACTCCAGCGTATCGGTCCCCATGTAGGGATTCACCGTCACCGCATCAAATCCCCAGACGTCGAAGAGAGAGCGGGCATAGTGATCGGCGGTGTTGCCGATATCCCCCCGCTTGGCATCGCCGATGGAGATGACGCCCTCCGGAATGCTCGCCATCGTCCCTTCCAGTGCTTCCAGTCCTTCCTTCCCTCCACTTTCGTAGAAGGCAAGGTTCATCTTGTAGGCGCAGGCCAGGTCGCTCGTCGCCTCGATAACCGCACGGTTAAAGGCCAGGACGGGATTTGCCTCCCCTTTCAGGTGGTCCGGAATCCACGCCGGATCGGTATCGAGACCGACGCAGAGTCGTGTCCCGTTGCTTTCAATGATCTTGTCGTAGCGTTCGTTGAATTTCATTGTCGAATGGAATATGGAATAGCGTCATTCGGTTCGTACAAAAAACTCTGTTCCCCCATCTTTCGGCTTCCCCCTCCTCCGGAGGGAGAAGAACATTATCTCATGCTTCGCAGCATACTCCGGTAGCTGCTCGTTCTCAGATTCTCCTCGGTCGGCCCCGGCGTCTTTTTCTCTTTCATCAGCTTCTCAATATTCTCGATCCGGTCTTCAGGAGCCGGATGGGTCGAGAGCCACTCCTCGAACATTGCCGTCCCCCGCCCCTGTTCGTCGAGAATCTTTCGGAAGAAGAGCTTCCCCCCCCCCGGCCACCACGGAGTCGACTGCAGGTAGGCGAATCCCCGGGTATCGGCCTCAAGCTCGTCCTCCCGGCTGTTTGCCAGACTTGCCAACAGATTGGCGGAACTGGCCGCGATCTTCGCAATCTCCGAAGGGTTGCTTCCGAGCGCAATCGACAGGCCGGTCGAGGCGATGTTGTCGCGGGTCATGTGTTCGGTACCGTGCCGCTCCTCGGCGTGGGCGATCTCGTGGGCCAGAACTCCGGCCAGCATCGCCTCGTTCTCGCAGAAGCGGAGCAGACCGGTGTAGACGTAGATATATCCCCCCGGCGTCGCGAACGCGTTGACCGTCCGGTCATCGTTGATCAGCGTCACCTTGTAGGAGAACGTCCCCCGGTATTGAATTTCCGGCGACCGGACGATCGTGTTGACCATGTTCTGGACGTAGCTTCTGACCTGATCGTTGTTGTAGGGGGGATACTCCTTCGGAGCCGCCCTGATCTCCTTGTCGATCTCGTCCCCAAGCTGTCGATCCTGCTGAATCGTATAGAAGTTCGCCCCGCAGGCCAGGCCGATAAGGGAGATGAGGATGTAGACCGGTTTGAGATCCCCTGTTCTCATGCTCATAGATATTCAATCCGTAGTTCGTTGCCGTAGATAACCCGGGCGAATGTTACGCAAGAGTGACCGAGTGCGCAAAGAAAAATTCAGCCGATAGATATTCATCATCAATTCATTTCGAGGTTGCCTTCGTCGATCTCTTCCTCCCCTTCGTCATATCCCACCTCCACCAGCGAAAGTCCCACCGCCGGAACGGCCATGCTTTGCAGCGATCGGTCGGCCACAGCAAGCAGTCCGGGAAGTTCGCCGGCACCTCTGCTCCCTCGCCCGACATCGTACTGAAAACCGACGAGAAGCCGGACCATGCCGTAGAGAAACCGGTTTGCCGTGACGTGAAAGTCCAGTTGATGCTCTCTCTCGATCCACTCGGCACGATAGACTTCGCAGAGGGGATCGGGCGTGTCGGGATTATGCTTTGAGAGGGTGGTGAAATCGTGCCTGCCGTGAAGGAGCTCTGCAGCCTCCCGCATACTCTGCAGGTCAAGCGGAATCGGAACGTACCAGGCATAGCGGGACTGGAAGGGATCGGGCGACGTGATGATCCGGTAGCGATAGCTGCGGCGACGTGCGGAATAGCGGGCATGGAAGTCCTCCGGTACGGTGGTCAGATCGGCGATAACCAGATCAGGAGGAGACATGCGCCGGAGGGCATGGAGCAGATCGGCATCGTCGTATCGGGTCTCGACGTCGGCGTGGGCAACCTGTCCGTGTGCGTGAACGCCCGCATCGGTCCTCCCGGCCCCGACGATCGTCACCGGACGATCTCCGTTCAGCCGGAAGAGCATCCTCTCGATCTCCTCCTGCACCGTCCGACCGACCGCCTGCCGCTGCCAGCCGAGGAAATCGGTCCCGTCGTACATGATCTTCATCGCTATCCGCCGCCGCACGCTCATCCTCTTTGTGCCCTTTGTGCTCTTCGTGTTAAGAAACCGAACTCCCGTCACCCCGAAAAAAAAGGTGCAGCCTCCCCGGGGAGACCGCACCTTTGAACGAATCACCGATATTCCGGCTCACGTCGAGATCGTCTTCGTCAGAATCACCCGACCGTTATAGTACCCGCAGCTCGTGCAGGCGGTGTGATGCCGCTTGATCTCGCCGCAGTTCGGACATTTGCCGATTGCCGGAGCCGACAGCTTGTAGTGTGTCCGGCGCTTGTCGCGCCGCGTCTTGGAAATTTTTCGTTTGGGATGTGCCATAGTCTACCTCGTCCCGTTATAGATGTATGATATGTATGATGCTGTTCAATTCTTCTCCGGATCTTCCGGAAACAGCCCCTCAAGCTTCGACCATCTCGGGTCGATCGCCCCCTTCTCACACTCACACTCTGACTTGTTCAGATCGGTTCCGCACCGGGGACAGAGCCCCTTGCAGTCCTCCCGACAGAGATTCTTCATCGGGTAGGCAAGCCGCAGTGATTCGATTACCTCGTCATCCAACGCAATTGCGTGGTCATCCGCTCGCAACGTGTAGATACCTCCGATCCCCTCATCTTCCTCTTCGGTCTCGATATCCGGACCTTCACCGCTGACCTGAAAAAACAGGGAAAACTCCGTCTCCACCTGCCGTTCCGTATCGACCAGACAACGATCGCATTCACCGATCTGTTCGGCACTGATCGTTCCGTGGATGTGGTACTGACTCGCCACCCGGGAAACGGCTCCGCTCACCTGAATGATCCCCCGGTACTGATCCTCAAGTTCCAGCCTTGCGGCGTCGACCGAGAATTCGAACGGATATTCCTTTTCTTCAAGCCCCGCTATCGGTATCACCAGAAGAGCGGATGCCCCTTTCTTCCCCTCCACATGATGTGACTTCATCGCTAACCCTCCCTTCCGGATGTTGTTCAAATGTAGCGAACCGCAAAGATACGCCCCCACGCTCCTCCGACACAAAGTTTGTCTGAAACGAACTGTAGTTCAATTGTCCCCGAACCGGCCGAACAAGAGTAAAAATGACCTTTAGGGAACAATCGCAATCTTTTTCAGCCGGGATTCCGACTCGGTGCCGTCGGCGGCAACAATCACTACGGAGTAGAGATAGATGCCGGTCGGAAGCGGCTTGCCACGGCCGTCGCGACCGTCCCACTCGCTCCCTCCGTCCCCCTGATTGACGTTCAATTCGCGCAGAAGCGCTCCGGACCCCGTGTAGATGCGGATAGTGGATGCCCGGGGAAGTCCGGCAAAGGTGACGTGATCGTGACGACTGAGGGAGAACGGGTGGGGATAGACAAAAAGTTCGTCGAGCGATTCGGCTGAGATGGTGAAACCGACGACGCTTCCGGCCCCGCGATTCAGCGGAATTCCATCAGCCGAGAGGACCTCGCTGGAGATCGTCACGGTGTAGTCGAAACCGAAGGGACCGAGCGGATAGGATTCCTCAAGTCGAAGAAGAACCCGTCGGGAGTTCGTCGGGTCGATCTCCACCGAGATGATCTCGCCGGGAGGATCAAGACGATAATGCGAGCTCGTTGTGCCGCTCGCTTCGTCGACCTCGCGGTTGAACGTAACGGCAATCGCTTTCCCGTCCGCCGGCTCGGCTTTTGTCGCCGCGAAGAGTTCCTCTTCCTCCCGCGCCGGCATCTTCACCGTTAGTGAGACGGCGGTATCGGCGGGCGTACCGAAGCGGTCGCGCAGAATCGATGTCGGCTGCAGGATCAGCTCCTGATCGAATTGATCATCGGCAAAGGTCAGAAGGAGTGAACGCTCCCCATGATACAGAAGCGAAGAGACATGTTCGGTCCGGCTGTCGGCAAGATTGTTCACTACCAGAATCGCGCCGCTTCTGTAAAGACCTTCGGCAAGATCGACCGAGAAATCGAGAACGATCTGTCTGCCGCTGATCGGCTCTGCGGAGACCAGTCGGGCCGGTTCGTGCGTGAAGATCGAGACGACCTCGCTCGCCGGACTTTCCGGATCGGACGCCTCGTCGTCGACTGCGGTGACGATGTAGCCGTAGTTCGCCTCCCGGTCCAATCGTCCGGCATCGGTCCCGACACCGGTGTCGGCAAAGGTGGTTCCGGTTGTCTCGGCGATAAAATCGAAGCGAATCTGATCTCCCGGAAGATCGAGCAAGGCGCGATAGATACGGTAGCGTTCGGCTCCGGGAACGTCTCCCCAACGAAGGAAAGCCGACGAATCGCTCAACGCCCAGGCATCGAGTCCGGCCGGCGGAAGAGGAGCCCCCGATTCCGGATCGATCTGATAGAAGTTGATCCGGTCTCCATCCCCCACACCAAGTTCATTCGTCAGGTCCTTGTCGAAGTCCCGAATGATCGGCTGGTTGATGATCGATCCCCCGCGCCACCAGAAGGGCTTCATCCGTTCGAGAGGGGTATCCCAGCGGAAAAGGTAAAGGTTCGGGAAGATCGAGAGGACGATCTCCTCGCCGGGCTCCCCGTCAAGCTCGCCGACGGCTCCGCCGGTTCGGAAATCCGTGTCCCCCCGAACCCAGGCGACTTCCTCACGGGTCATCTCCCTCCCATTCCCCTGGTCGTCGAACGCCATCAGACGAATCGTCCAGACCGGCGGTTCGTACTCCCGCTCGTCGTTCCGGAAGAGGGGGGCCCGATAGACCAGCAGGAGCTCGTCCCGCCCATCGTTGTCGACATCTCCGGCAGCAAAGAAATTTCTGTTGTCCCCCTCCCTTCCGTCGTTCTCCTCGTACCAGAGGAGCTCGAATCCGTCCGTTCCGTTCCACTCATACAGAATGAAGTCGTCGTCGTTGTCGCTGAAGAGGATCTCGGCCCTGCCGTTCCCGTTGACGTCGGAGATCGCTACGTCGCTTGCGCTGAGGACGTTAACGGCCGATCCGATATCGGGTGCGGTCGGATTGTCGAGCCGGGCAATCTGCCGGTATCCTTCCCCATCCCGTGTGAGCACGATGTAATATTGCTCCCTGGTCGTCGAGTCGATCGTATATCCGATCACCTCATCCCGATCATCTCCGTTGAAATCGTACATCCCTCCCGGATAGAACCTGTTGGAGTCGAGCGAAGAGAACAGGACATCATCAAAAGGACTGCCGCCGGGAGTCTCCTGTTCGTAGATAATCGCCGTCCCGCTCGACTGACCGAGCACCTCCTTCAGACCATCACCATCGGTATCTCCCACTCCCCGCGGGAGCCACGATCCGGCCGAATCGAACGGCTCGAAGCCGTCACCGGCAAACTGATAGAGGACCAGATCACCGAAGGCAAATCCGTCGAAGCGGTTCATCAGCAGTTCAGGGATGTCGGGATCGACGATGGGGGGAGATTGCGGGAGGACGTATCCGTAGGGGGCGCTCCAGGGCTTGCGTTCCATCGTGGTGACGGGAAAGGATTCGTCGCGCAACCGCACAAGGAGAGGATTCGATGAGTCGGCAACGGACGTGACGCCCCCGGCGGCGTTGATCAGAAGGATGTACATGTCGTACGGGATGCCGGGAATCATCTCATCTTTGGTGATGAACCGGAAATGCGTTCGCACCAGTCCGGTCCGCTCGGCTTCAAGTTCGTATGTGCGATACGGTTCTTCCGACCC
>CAMLOB010000044.1 GCA_946481475.1 uncultured Chlorobiota bacterium
CGAAGAATGTTACCGGATCGGATAAAAATCCGGCTCAACATCCCAACTTCTTCAGATTATCCTGCGCATACTCATTATCGGGATCGTACTGGAGGACCTTCTGATAGTTTCTGCAGGCCTCCGGCTTCTTCTTCAACGTGTGGTAGGAAACCGCCATGTACAGATACGCCTGCGCATGGTCGATCTTCAACCGCGTCGCGTTCTCGAAGGCTCCGATCGCATCCTGATACTTCTCAAGGTTGAACAGGGAGATCCCCTTGAAGTAATAGCACCAGGCCAACGCCTCCTCGTTCCCCTCCTCGGAGACCACGCCGCTCATACGGTCGACAATCGCCGGAATTACCTCGTACTGCTTCAGCGCGACCATCGTGTTCAACAGTCGGTAGTAGGCGTCGACGTTCGTGCTGTCGGCGGCGATGGCCTTGTTGTAGGCGGCCACGGCCTCCTCTTTGCGGTCGAGTCTGAGCAGGGTCAGACCTCGGAGCATCGGCAGCGTGGCGGCGAAGCGATCACCGCAGGCGGCTTCGAGCTTGTCGAGCGAGGTAAGCGTGGTTTCGAACTGCCCGTAGGAGAACATGGCTTTGGTGAGTGTCAGTCCGAGATCGCAGCTGTCGGGGAATCGGTCGAGGACGGAGTTCCAGACCTGGATACCGCGTGCGGTGTCTCCCTGCCACATCCATGCTGTCCCCTGATAGATGAAGTCGTTGGCACTGAGGACCGAGTCGGGTGAGGCGTCGTAAGCCTCGGCGGCCAGCTTGTAGAAGAGGCGCGCACTGTCAATTTGGTTCTCCTCCTTGAGTGCCTGTGCTTTGGAGTAGTAGCCTCGCGAGACGAGGACGTGCGCCTCGGGATGGAATCGTCTGGATCGTTCGTCGTTGCGACTGAGGATGCGTCGTGCCGGTTCGATTGCGGCGGTGAAGTACTGACCTTCGGAGGCCACAAGGGCGAAGAGGAAGTCTCCCTGCGGATCGTCCGGACGCAGGATCTGGTACTGCTCAAGCGCGTTCAATGCCTCCTCGTACTGCCTGGCCAGATACAGGATCTCTCCCTTCTGTCGCCACGGAACCGGTTCCTTCGGAGCAACATTGGTGACGTAATTGAACTGTTCGAGAGCTTTTTTGTAGAACTCGGGATTGTTCTCCCGCTTTCCCTGTTCGCGATAGGAGATTCCGAGTCGGATTCTCGGCTCAATCAGCGATCCGTCCAGATCAATGGCTTGCTTGTAATAGGTTTCGGAAAGCGCGTAGACTCCCCGTTCAAAGTAGAGATTTCCCAGAGCTACCTTGACACGGGGACTGTTCGGGAACTTCTTGTCGGCCTGCAGGATGGCGATTTCCGCTTTGTCCAGCGAGTCGGTTCCCATACGGAGATAGGCGTCGGCAAGGGCGAGCTGGACATCGAGCGATTCGTCCTCGAATTTGTATGCACGGCGCAGCTTCTCGATGGCTTCGTCGTGCTCGCCGAGATAGGAGAGAGCCGTTCCCAGTTTCCGGTTGATCAACCCGTCCCGGCTGTCCTGATTGTAGGCATCCTGATAAAAGGTACGTGCCGTGTCGTAGAATTCCAGGACCATGTAGACGTCGCCCGCCTCCATCAGAATCTTCGTGTCCTTCGGTTTCTCCTGCACGGCCTGCTTGTAGAGCTCGGCGGCCTGCAGATACTCTTTATTGGAAAAGGCAATCCGGGCTTCGTCCAGCTTGCTCTGTGCATGCAGAAGTGAGGTTCCTCCCAGAAGCATCAAAGCAAGAATCAGGGCTCCGGTTGGTTTGAGAAATGATCGTACCGTCATGGCAGTCTTCAGTTTATGTGAATGTCCGATGATATGCGTTGTCTGTCCCTCGTCTTCCCCCCTCTTCCGGACAAGGCCTGTCGTTGACGCAAAAACGCCCGCAGAGATTGACCGGGCTTCTCCTCGTTTTGTAACGACGAGGTCGTCGAAGAAGATCGAAGGGGATATACTCTATTTCTTTTACTCGCTTGGAGTCAACCGGAACCGGACGTTTTCCGATTCGAGACCGAGCCGTACCATTCCCTGCTGGGCGACATCCGAACCGGCAAGCCACGAGAGGAATCCGTTTGCCGGGGACTTGATTCCGGCGAAAGAATACCCGACGATGCGGAGCTTCATCGGGTACTCGTTCATCACAAGCGAAGTCGGATGAACCCGGACCGGTGAATGGATCCCTCCGAGCGAATCGGTGAACCCGACCCGGAGCGTGCGGACCCGGTTACTGTCCTGATGCGCCCGGTACCATGGGATCAGGCTGATGCCCTCTCCTGCTGCAATCAGGTCGAGTACGGAGTCGACCGAACCGAGTCGCCGGACCGGCGGAGCAGTCTCGGCACCATCGAGAAGCCTTTCGCGAACATATGTGTGGGAGGATGAGTTCGGAGAGGGAAACACAAACCGCAGGGGCTCCGATCCCGCATCTCCCTGCAAGGATGACATCGGTCGGTTCTCCTGCTTCAGGCTCTCTTTCAGTCTTTCTACGGTCGTCTCGTTCAGGGGCGATTCGTTCGGTACAACTACCGCCAATCCGTCCCACGCGAGGGGAAGCTCCATCAGTTGCGGGCCGAGATTCCGTGCGGCAATGCTGTCCCGTTCATCGTCCATCAATTCTCTGCCGATAATAATCGCCACGGCTGCCGACGTATCAACCGATGATGTGTCGGCTCTGTGAGCCAGGTAGAGGTTGATCAGTTCGCCCACGGCCTCCCGTGCCTGAACCGTCCGGATCTCTATCGATATGTTCGGTGCATGGTTTGTCGTAAAGGAGTCGGCAAGGGACCGGATGAGATGATCGTACATCTCATCGACGTAGATGACAAGTTTGCCGGAGGTCGGAGTGCTTCCCGAAGGTTCTTCGGCTTCGCAGCCTGCGATCACCAGTGTGAGAACCGTTGCAACCAGCAATGCGGGGATATTCTTTCTCAAACAAGTATGACGGCGTATCATAACCCTTGTACCTCTCTTTCTCCGCACCGGCGGATCTACAGTAATGGAACCAATATCAAATCGGGATGACAAGGGGGCAAACTTAGCTATTCTTCTCTCCCCTGTATTCTCTCCTCCCGTTCCTGACGGCGACGTTTCGTATCGGTAATGACGATCCGATAGATGCCGAAGAGGAGAACGACCAGACCGAACATCGTGGCGAAGAGGGGATCCCACGCCGCCCTCAGTCTGAACAGACCGGTCAGGATCAGGAGGCCTGCAACGATCATGGCTCCGCCGAGAACATAACCGACAAGTATTGCTGGGTTACGCATCGCAATTCTCCTCCGAAGGCTTGTGAATATGTCGGCGTGGACCTGGCCATCGACACTTCATTCAAAACAAATGCCCTTCGTTTCCGGCGAAGGGCATTTCAACAAGGCATTCATGCAGAAATCCGGATTGCCGGTTCAGTCATTCAGCTTGAACTTGACCGGTATCGTAATTGCCATTGCCACGGGATAGCCGTTCTGGACTGCCGGGCTGAATGTTGTCTTGCGAACAGCTTCGAGCGCACTCTGGTTGAATATCTCACTGGTGCTTCTGGCAACCGACACCTTCTGGACCTTTCCCATCTTATCGATATTCACTTTTACGTGGACTGTTCCTTCAAGCCCTTCCTGAGAGGCAATGACAGGATATACTGTATTTGCCACAAGATCGCTTTCCGAGTATTTGGGCTTCTCAGCATTTGGAAGGAACTCCGGATACGGATCGGTCGAAGTTGTTACTGCCTTGCTGACGTTCTCCTCCCGCTTCTTCAGATCAACGTCCATATCGCCCAGATCCCCGAAGTCATCCGGATTGAAGCCTCCCTCGCCTCCACCCTCACGAGCAAAGTTGATCTCGCTCATGTCGGCAACCGACGGGCCTTCAAACTCCTCGGTGGTTGCTTCGAACTGACCTGCAGCTCCTACCGATCCGGTCCCCTGCGGCATATCAGCCGCCATCGGCGGCGGCGGCGGTGGGACAATCTCCTCGGGCGGCACTTCGTTCTCCTGCGCCTCCAGTTCATCCTCCTCCACAAAGTCCTCCAGCGTCACCGGACCGCTGAAGGTCAGGTCCTCCCCGGCTTCGCCCGCCTTGTTGAAAGCTGCGAAGATCGTCGGAATGCTGAACAGCAGGATGAAGATGAACATGGCGACCAGGAACGCAATCCCGAGATTCCGATTGGCGTACTTTTTCAGGTCGTACGCCCCGAGTTTCAATGCTTCCTGCACACTCATAATTGCTCCAGTCTATATCGTTCCAGGGAATCGAGTCGTTGTATTGCGAAGCGGCGTTTCCGCTCCATACTTTTCTCCGCCGGGTACTGTTCCGTCAGAATCGCCTCGGCCTTGTTCAGTTCGTCCAGCACCAGCACCATCTGCTCGAAACTTGCCTGCGGATGGATCTTCAGTCCCATCACCAGTTCATTCCCCTTCTCGGCGTTTCTTCTGACGGAGAAATCGCGCAGGTCTTCCGACTTCAACGACTTGAACGTGGTGTCGACTCCTATGCGATAGAAGAGATTACCGTCATCCGCTATATAAAGGGAAAGAAGATCCTCGTTCTTTACCTTTACTTCCTGCTCGATATCGGGCGGAATGCGCATCTCCATCATCTGCGGTTGTGCCATGGTGGTGGCGAACATGAAGAACGTCAAAAGGAGGAAGGCGATGTCGACCAGCGGAGTCATGTCCAGCACGAAGCCCACGCGTTTCGGCTTCTTTACGCCGCTCCCTTTTTTCACTCGCCGACCACTGCCGGCACCAAGATCTACTGCACCCATCGGTTCTTGATCGGATTGATTTATCGTTCTGTTATACTCTTCACACCTTCGGCGATGCCGGGCGATTACCCTTGCGGATTCCTATCCTTCCTTCTGGTTGACCGTGACGAAGTTGAAGATCGTCGCCCCCTGACTCCGCATCACCTCCATCAGTCCCTCGATGACCTGGAAATCGATATTCCTGTCGGCGTCGATGGCGAACTGGATCGGCTGGTACTTTGCGCTGTCGGCCGTTCCCATTAGTGAGTCCTGCTTATAGGAATCCCTGAACCGGGTGGCCCGCACCAGCTTTGCAAGCATCAGCGTATCGTTGCCGATCGGGAGCAACGCAGTCCTTCGCATCGTGTCCGGAATTTCCGCCTTCTCGTAGACGAAGGCGCGATCGACCTCGTTGGTCACCGAGTACCAGAGAGCGGTATCCCCCTGCTCGTCGATAGCGATCTTCACCAGTGCCGTTCCCGCCTCCGGAAGCTTCGTCGTATCAGCCGTGGCCACCGGTCGCTTGATTTCGAACTTCTGCTCGCTTTCGGCTTCCGACTTGAACTTCGTGGTGAACATGAAGAACGTCAGGAGCAGAAAGGCGATGTCGACCAGCGGGGTCATGTCCAGCTTGAAGCCGAGACGTTTTGGTTTATGTATGGCCATATCTCTGTTTCTGTTTGGGGACCGCTTCCCCGGCTGTTCGACCGGGGAAGACCGGATGCCCTGTCTTGTGCATTACTTCTCGCGAACCGCCAGCGTCTCCATCAGCGACAGTGTGGCCTCTTCGATCATGTAGACAAAGTTGTCGACGCGGTTGGTGAAGATATTGTAGAAGATAATCGCCAGAACTGCGCCGATAAGACCACCTGCGGTGTTGATAAGAGCCTCGGAGATACCGATCGAGAGCTGCACGGCCGATGCGGCCTGACCCGATTCGGCCAGAGCGGCAAAGGCGCGGATCATGCCGATGGTTGTTCCGAGAAGACCGATCATCGTTGCGATCGAGGCGATGGTCGACAGGACGATCAGGTTCTTCTCCAGCAGCGGAGTCTCCAGTCCGGTCGCCTCGTCAATTGCCCGCTTCACATCGGCCAGGCGTTGTTCGCCGGTCAGTCCCGGCTTGTCCTTTATCAGTTGGTACTGCTCCAGCCCGGAGCGAAGAATGCTGGCGGCCGACCCCCGCTGCTTGTTGCACTCGTCGATGGCCGCATCGATGTTGCCGGCCTGGACGTGGTCGTGAACGCGCTTGATGAATTTCTCCAGCGGTCCCCGTCCCCGTGCGCGCGACAGCGAGATCAGTCGTTCAATGATGAACGTCACCACCATAAGAATCAGTGCCAGGAGGGCCGCCACAAGAATACCTCCGGTATAGACCGTCCCGATCAGGTCGATCGGCTTGTGTTTGGCCGCATCCTCGAAGTGGCTCGGGTCGCCGAAGACTATGTAGTAAATTCCCACTGCGACCGCCACGCAGAGAAAGATGACCAGAATGACGAAATACTTGTTCTTCATGAACTCTCCGTAAATGACTGTTATGAATGGAAGATTGTTTGCTCCGCGTATGCGGAATCACCTACTCCTCCGTCTGCGTCGCCTTCCCTGTTGCCAGGGCCGCCAGACCTTCTTCCCGATTCCCGTACACATTGAAGACCAGCGAAAGCTTCGTAATGACAAAGATGTTGGTGATTCCGTCAGAGACGTTGCACAGACCGAGCATTCCTCCCCGTTTGGAGAAGTTCGTGTGGGCCGAGATCAGGACGCCGAGCGCCGATGAGTTCAGATAGGTAACATCCGAGAGATCGATCAGCAGTCGATCCGTCCCCTTCTCTGCCTCTTCCGCCAGAGTCTCCCGAAGTTTGTCGGTCTCGTTGCCCCCGACAAATTCTCCGCGAGCGGCCAGAACCCGAACTCCTCTCTCCTCCGTTACCTGTACTCTTGGTCTCAGCATCTGAACGTTGCCCTCCCGTGCTCTCTCTTATTGAAATTAACGTGCCGAAAAACGGGATTGCCGTTTTTCGGAAAAGATGAAGTTATCTCTTCGATACCGGTCTTGCAAGAAACGAATGCGTTACATAGAGGGGTTTGCATTTTGCAAGAACAGGTCCTGAAAACCTGCCGATTCAGACAATCCTTGATTCAAGAATGAGTGTATAGGGGCCTTCGTTGACAAACGCCACATCCATCATTGCGGCAAAACGTCCGGTGGAGACCTGATCGTTCCCGATCTGTTCGCCGAGCAGACGAACGAAGCAGTCGTACAGACGCTCGGCCTGTTCCGGAGGGGCTGCTCCGCTAAAACCGGGCCGGTTTCCCTTGCGGGTGTCGGCCATCAGCGTGAACTGGCTGACGACAAGAGCCTCGAACCCGGTATCGATCAGGGAAAGATTCGGAACGTCACGCTGGTCGGGAAAGATACGCAACCGGGCGATCTTTCCGGCAAGCATTTCGGCGTGAGCCTCGTCGTCGTCGTGCCCCACACCGAGAAATATCACCATTCCCCGGTCGATCTTTCCCACCACCTCCTTACCTACGGTTACCGATCCCTTACGCGCACGTTGTACTACCGCTTTCATTCAGTCTGTGTCGTTGTCGTGTGCTGCACTTATTGCTTGATAGTCAACCTGATATGGTTTGCATGCCATGTCGCCCCGATGGCCGTCACACCGGCTTCTCCCGGTAACGCGCGGGAAATTACCCACCAGAAGGGAGAGGGTTACAATTACGCTGACCACTCAGAGAGGTGATGCACTTTCCTCTTTGCGGCGGGCCCGCAGAATCCGTTCGATCCGGTCGAAGTCCGTGTAGATCTCCACATCAAACCCTTTCTCCTCGAACATACTCCGCACTGCAGCCGCCATGTCGTAGCCCAGTTCCAGAAACATCTCCCCGTCGCGCCGCAGGAGTGTGGACCCGAGTGTGGCGAAACGGCGATAGAAGCTGAGGCCGTCGCTTCCGTCGGTGACCGCCATCCGGGGTTCGTGGTCGCGTACTTCGGCCTGCAGTTCCGGCATCTCTCCATACGAAACGTAGGGAGGATTGCTGATGATCAGGTCAAACGAACCGAGCGAGGGGATCGCCGCATCATCGAACAGGTCCATCCGCCGGAAGTCAATCCGGTCGGCACCGAGACGTGCCGCGTTCTCGCGGGCTATGGCCAGGGCTTCTTCCGAAAGATCGATTGCCACCACCTCGGTCTCCGGGCGTTCCAGAGCCACGGTCACCGCAATGCAGCCGGAACCGGTTCCTACGTCCAGACAGCGGAGCGAACGGGTCCGCCGCAACGCCTCGTCCACAAGCAGTTCGGTTTCGGGACGGGGGATAAGCACGCCGGGGCGGACCGTGAAGGTTCGACCGTGAAATTCCGCCTCTTCAAGAATGTATTGCAACGGCTCCATGGCCGTCCGGCGTTTGATCATCTCCCGCAGCTTTGCCAGCTCTTCCTCGGCCAGCGGACGGTCGAACTGCATGTAGAGATCGAATCGCTTGAGTTCCAGTACGTGGGCCACGATCAGCTCAATGGTCAGTCGGGGAGAATCGATCCGCTTCTTGCGAAAATAGGATGTTCCCCATTCGATCATCCGTATGATGGTCCATATCTCGGTCTGGCGCGGATTCATATGCGATGCGCGATAACGGTGAACGGTCCTCTCCCCCGTCGGGAAAAGAAAAATCCGGACAAGATAAGCGGAAACGGATATTCGGCGGGTCGTCAGCGTTTCCAGAAGACCGGTAGCAGAATGACGATGACGGTGAAAATTTCCAGTCGCCCGGCCATCATCAGAAAGGAGAAAACCCACTTCCCGAGCCAGGGAACGTGGGCATAGTTCTCGGTCGGTCCCATCGTTCCGAAGGCAGGACCGATGTTCCCGATCGATGACATCGTTCCGCTCAGCGCGCTGAACAGATCCAGACCGAGGAAGGCCACGATGATCGTTCCGATGCCGATGAATGCGATGTACATCACGAAAAAGGTCAGAACGTTCCGCAGCACATCTTCCGGGATCACGGCTCCGTTCAATCGCAGCGGAAGCATGGCGCGGGGATGGACGAGCTGACGGAATTCCTTCAGGGTATTCTTGATCAGCACCAGATGCCTGACCACCTTGATCCCTCCTCCGGTCGATCCGGCCATTCCTCCGGCAAAGAAGAGACCGAAGATGACGACCGTTGCCAGCGGCGGCCAGATCTCGTAATCGGCTGTGCCGAAGCCTGTGGTGGTGACGATCGAGGTGACCTGAAAGGCGGCATAGCGAAGAGCATCCAGGATCGATGCGTAGCCGGCGAACTCGCCGTTGCTGAAGCTCGCGCGGTGAAGAAGCGCTCCGGTCGGCTCCCAGAGGGCCAGCGTCGTCGCAAGGGTGGCGGCCACCATGATGCCTGTGTAAAGCCGGAGTTCCTCGTCTTTGAACACCGTGATTTTCTTCCCTCTCAGCATGCGATAATGAAGGACGAAGTTCATCCCGGCCAGAAACATGAAGATGGTGATCACCCAGTCGACATACGCGGAGTTGTAGTCGGCCACCGATCCGTTCCGTGTCGAGAACCCGCCGGTCGCCATCGTGGCAAAAGCATGATTGATCGCGTCGAAAAGATTCATTGCCGGGAGCAGAAGCAGGATCTCGACGAGGGTGATGCCGGTATAGATCAGCCAGAGACGCTTTGCCGTCTCCTTGACGCGGGGCGTGAACTTGTCGGCGCTTGGACCGGGAGCCTCCGCCTTGAAGAGCTGCATTCCTCCCACACCGAGCATCGGCAGAATAGCCAGGGTCAGGACGATGATTCCCATGCCTCCCAGCCAGTGGGAGAGGCTGCGCCAGAAGAGGAAGGCGTGGGGGACGTCCTCGATGTTCGGATTTCCTCCCCCACCCAGAATCGTCGCACCGGTCGTGGTGACCCCGGCCATCGTTTCAAAAAATGCGTCGGTGTAGGAATCGAGGACTCCGGCGATGATAAAGGGAACGGCCCCCACCATCGACACGACAAACCAGGCCAGGGCGACGATCGCAAACCCTTCACGGATGCCGATCTCCTGCTTCGGTCTGAAGGCATACCAGGCTGCGCCGCCGATCCCGAGCGAGAGGACGGCCGTCATGCCGAATGCACGCCAGGCGGTCTCCTCGCCGTAGATGATGCCGACAATCATCGGCAGAAACAGGGAGAGTCCGACGAAGATCAGAAGCGCTCCGAGAACCCCGACGACGGATGTAAGGTTTATACGCATGCCGGCAAAGGATAAGCAGAATCGAACTCCCGGTCACTCTCCTCCGAATAACCGTTCCACTTTCTCGGTCATCTGCGGGAGCGTGAAGACGATGGCACTCTGTCCCGGATCGATTCTCGTCTGTCCGGTTGCGATCCGGACTTTCGTGCCGTCGATGACCGCTCCGATCAGCACTCCTCTCGGCAGGGAAATCTCCTGGAGTGTTCCCCGGGTGACCGGGGCGCCGGTGTGGGCCCGCAATTCCAGGATCTCCGCATCGACGCCGTGAATCGTTGCGACGCTCAGGACATGTTTTCCACGGAGGAAGCGGGAGACCTCGGCCGAGACGGCCAGCTTGGTGTTGATGGCCGCATCCAGACCGATTGCCTGACTGATCGGGATATAGGCCCGCTTCGACAGCAGCGCAACGGTCTTCCGCACGCCGAGATGCTTTGCCATCAGGCAGGTAACCAGATTCGATTCCTCGTCCTGGGTGACCGCGGCAAGGGCGTCCATTTCTCCCAGCCCTTCGGCTGCAAGCAGATCGATATCGGTCGGGTCGCCGTGCAGCACCAGAATATCCTCGATCGATTCGGCCAGTCGCCGCGCCCGGTCCCGGTCCGGTTCGATCAGCTTGATCGATTTCTTCTTTCCCCCCTGCCGCAACGTCCGGGCAAGCCGGGCGCCGACGTGTCCCCCTCCCAGAATCATTACGTGCTCGATTCCCCGATCCCGTTTCCCGAGCAGAACCCGGGAGACGCGGGGGACATCCTCGGTAAAGGAGAGAATGAAAATCTGGTCTTCATGCCGGATCCTCTCCTCCCCTCGCGGCAGAATCGTCCGTCCTCCGCGCCGGATTGCCATGATCCGGTAGTGAAGCTCGGACGAGGCGGCGGCGATCTCCTTCAATTGCTTTCCTACAACCGGCGAGCCGTTCTCGATCTTCATGCCGAGCAACTGCAGGCGCCCGTCTGCAAAGGCGAGCGCGTCGGTCGCTCCGGCCCGCCGGATCAGGCGGGCCGCCTCCTCGGCCGCACTCTCCTCGGGATGGATCACGAAGTCGATACCGAAGTCTCCTGCCCGCAACACCGATTCGGCGTCGGTATACTCCCCAGAACGTATCCGGGCGATCGTCGTCTCCACCCCCAGTCGGTCGGCCATCATGCAGGCGATGATGTTCACTTCGTCGATCGTGGTGACCGCGATCATGATGTCGGCCCGGTCGATTCCGGCCCCCTTCAGCGTCTCGCTCGAAGCACCGTTGCCGACAATGGCCATCACATCGAGTTTGTCCCGCACGGCCGTCACCCGCTCCTCGTCACGTTCGATCACGACCACGTCGTGCCCTTCGCTTGAGAGCATCTGCGCGACGTCGAATCCGACTTCGCCTGCACCGACAATGATTACCCGCACCGGCCCTCCGCTCTGTGAACATGAACCATGAAAGAATTTCCCGAGAACGACGTGCGACGGATTCCCTGCGGTCCGGAACCTTACGGAGATTTTCCCGCTTCACGTTCGATTATCTTCGCAAAGTTCCAAAATCACGACCGGATCGCCAAGGTAGATACGGGATATTCCTTCGGTTACGGCCTCTTTGCGATCCATCCTTCCCTCTTATCTCCCGTTCTTCCGTAATTTCAGCCGATTCAACATCGATCACACAGAACCAGTCACCGTCAGTATATGGAGCATCTCATGGATCGGGCCGACCGGATCGAGTTCCGGGAGATTCGCAACGTTGCGGAGATCCTCAACGTCACGTTCGATTTTCTCAGACAGAATTTCCGTCTCCTTGCAAAGGCTCTTCTCCGCTTTGCCCTCCCTCCGGTGCTGGTGGCCGTGATAGTCTTCAGCTACTTCTTCGTCGATCTCATCAATGTCGCCATCGACGGATCTCTCGGTGAGGAAGAGGCGATCAGTCGCTTCCTCCTCCTGTTTCTGGTTACCATGCTCGGTGGATTGTTGCTGGCTGTCGGGTTTACGTTGCTGACCTGTATTGTCCACGTCTTTGCCCGCCTCTATCTGGAGCGGACGGGAGAGGCGTTCACGCTGGAGGATATCTGGCGGGGAACCCGGGAGATCTTCTGGATGGTCTTCGGAACGATGTTCGGTCTCGGCATCGTCATCTTTATCCTTTCGGTCCTTGCCGCATTTATTCCGTTCGGTCAGTTGGGCATCTATGTGATCTATACGTTCGGTGCCCTTTATTTCCCGCTGAGGATATACGAGGAACGGGGCTTCCTCCAGTCGTTCGTCGTCAGCAGCAACCTGGTGCAGGGGAGATGGTGGGCGACGCTCGGGCTTGTGATGGTACAGTATCTGATGGCCAACATTCTCGGCGGACTCCTTCTGTTCCTCCCGCTGCTGGTCTTCGGTATCCTCGTCGGGGTCGGTGTGATCGATGTGGACCAGATCCAGAGCAACTCGTGGATCGTCTATGTCGGTGTCGCAGTTCTGGCTCTCTACATGGCGCTCCTTGTCCTGCTTTCGGCCGTGCCGACGCTGAGCATGATCTTCCACTACTACAGCCAGAAGGAGCGGAAGGAGGCTCCGGGGTTGATGGAGAGGGTGGGGATGATCGGCGCGGATGAAGAACCGGGAAC
Source organism: uncultured Chlorobiota bacterium (assembly GCA_946481475.1). The sequence continues at coordinate 12,555 of CAMLOB010000044.1, forward strand.
GGCCGGTGCGCATTCCTCTTTTGTTCCGTAACTTCGGCCCGGAATTATCATCTTGTCCATCAGCCAGATCAACCGAACGCGCAGCGATTGAACACCGCCTTATGGAAATGCCCCGGACACAATCGGTCGAGTTCCGTGTCATCCGCAATGTTCCGGAGATTCTGAACGCGACCTTCGATTTTATTCGCGAACATTATCGTCCTCTTTCGAAGCTGATTCTTCAGCGGGCTTTTCCTCCGTTGATGCTGGCCTACATCTTCTATGCCAACATCCTTTCGGGGGGATTGATGGAGATTGTCAATCTCTACTCCTACTATGGGGAG
>CAMLOB010000045.1 GCA_946481475.1 uncultured Chlorobiota bacterium
GCGGACACCAAGGGCACGAAGAATCACCAAGTGGTAGAGCATTTCCCTGATCCGTCTCTATGAATGCTCAGAACACTAAGCACGCAGGCTACTTTTAAGAAGCCCTCTTAAAGATTGTAGTCCAGTTTGATTCCGAAACTGCGGGTCGAAGGGTATGACATATCCTCGACGCCGCCGACAAACTTCGGTCCCTGCACGGCCGATTGCTCCGGATCGAAGTGGGGGATTCCGCTGAAGGCGAAGAGGTTCCGGCCGATCAGGGCGACGCGGAGCTTCCTTCCTCTTTTCAGAAGGCCCGTCTCGTCCTCCGAACGGAAAGTGTAGCCGATGGAGAACTGCCTGAGCTTCAGATAGGATGCGTCGTAGATGTTGTTCTCCTCGTGATTCCGGTCGAAGTACTGGCGGTAGTAGCTCTCTGCGGAAATGGCCGTGGTGTTCTGCTGCCAGACCGGATTCTCCTCCGTCCCGACGTTGACCACCCCCTCGGCGACGATGCCGGACTCCGGACGGTTTTCGGTCTCGATCAACTGTCCCCCCACCATCGCCAGCGATCTGGTCCGCGAGACCAGTTCTCCCCCCTGACGCCAGTCGAACAGGAAACCGGCATCCCAGTTTCCGTACCGGAAGGTGTTGCCGACTCCGAGGATGAAGTCGGGGTTGTAATTCCCCAGCTTCTTCAGTCTGTTATCGGCGATGTAGTTCCCGCTCCCGTCCAGCACGAAGTCGCCGTTTTCATTTTTCAGATAGCCGGTGCCGTACATGTCGCCGATCCTTCCCCCTTCCTCTACCTGGAACCAGACCGTCTGGTTGACGTTGTCGTAGACCCGCGAGTAGGCCAGCGTGATCCTGTCGGCCCCCTCCGGCAGGGATTCCACCCTGGAGACGTTCCGGCTGAAGTTCAGCGAGGCGTTCCACTCGAAGTCGCTGCTTCGGATCGGCGTCACTCCGGCAACGATCTCCACCCCTTCGGAACGGACGGCTCCGCCGTTGACGACCTGCTGCGTGAATCCGGAGGAGACCGCAACGGGGAAGGAGATGATCTGGTTCTCGGTCAATCCGTTGTAGTAGGTCAGATCGAGTCCCACCCGGTCGTCAAGAAAACGGATGTCGGCTCCCGTTTCAATGGCCGCCGTCTTTTCCGGCAACAGATTCGGGTTCGGAATGATGCTCTGCGCGGTGAAGGCGGGCTGCGAGTTGTAGGGAGTTGCCGAGACGAACGCAAGCGAGGTCTGGTACGGATCGGTATCGTTCCCCACCTGTGCCCAGCTTCCCCGGAGTTTCGCAAAGGAGACCCATGAGGGGAGAGTGATCGTATTGGAAAGAATCCAGGCGACCGATATTGAAGGGTAGAAGAAGGAAGTGTTCTCCGTCGACACAGGCGTCGCCAGTGCGCTCGACCAGTCGTTCCTTCCGGTGACCTCCAGATAGAGGAAGTTTTGATAGCCGAGCTTGGCGAATCCGTAGAGACTGTTGATCCGCTTCTCCGCCTCATACTGGAAGACCTGAAGCGGAGAGGCGGCGTTTGTGAAGTTGAAGATGCCGGGCTGTGCCAGGGAGAGGGCTTCGGTCTGTCTGGTCGATGCACTCTGATCCATGCGGTTCCCCCCGACCGAAAGTTCGGCCGTCACATCGCCGAACGATGTCCTGTAGGTCAGCAGGGCGTTTGTGTTGATCTCGCGGAAGAAGACCCGTTGCTCGGCGTAGGCTCCCTGCTGGAAGCGGTTGGAACTGAAATGCCGTCTGAACGTTCGCAGCTCATCGGAGTAATCCATCCCGCTGCCGATCATCAGGCGAAGCTGCGTGGTGAAGTCGTACGTGGCGGTGATCCCCCCGAACAACCGATCGCGATCGAAGGCGTTCCGGTTCTCAAGCAGCGTGAAGTAGGGATTGTCGAAGAAGGTGTAGTTGAACGAATACTGTTCGATCCCCTCCAGATCGGGTTGCCAGTAGTCCTTCAGATGTTCGATGTTCAGCGATCTCGGTCCCCAGGCAACGATGGCGTAGTTGATGTTCTCCGAGCCGTAACCGTTGGCCGGACGGTTGTCGCTGCGGGAGTTGACGTAGTTGAGCGATGTCGACACGTTCAACTTTCCGGACGGATTGAAGACCATCCGGGCCGAGATGGTGTTGCGATTCAGGTTGACTCCGGGAATGAAGGACTTGCTTCTCAGATCGGTAAACGACAGCCGGTAGTTCCCTTTGTCGAAGCCGGAGGAGACCGACAGGGTGTTGATGGTGGTGATGCCGGTCTCGTAGAAGTTCTTCAGGTTGTCGGGATGGGAGACGAACGGAGTCGGCGTGATCGGCTCTCCGTCGCGGAGGGCGATGTCTCCCCCTCTGACGATTCGTCCGTCCGGCAGCGTCACCGGACTGTCGAACTGCGGGATCAGCAATCCCTCGTCCAGTGCCGGTCCCCAGCTATAGGAGATGTTGTCGTTGATCCCTCCGCCGAGCCCGTCCGCAAACTCGAACTTCCCGGAGTTCCCCTGTCCGTAGCTGTTCTGGAATTCCGGCAGCCGGAAGGGACTGTCGAGATAGATCGATGAACTGAAACCGACTCCCATCCCTTCGCTTCGCGAGCCGTCTTCGGTTGTGATGATGATGACGCCGTTTGCGGCTCTGGCGCCGTAGAGGGCGGCCGCACCCGGACCCTTCAGCACCGTGACCGATGCGATGTCGTCGTTGTTCAACTCCATCCCTCCGTTTCCGAAATCGACTTCCTGAAATCCCGCCGCCGCGTCGCTGGTGAAGTTGAAGTTCGTGTTGTTGTTGATCGGCACACCGTCGACCACAAACAGGGGATTGTTGTTTGTGAAGGATGCTTCTCCCCGAATCGTGATGCGCGAAGTGGAGCCGACGCCGGTTGCGCCGTGATTGACGGTCACTCCGGCAACTCTCCCGGCAAGGTTGTCGACGAAGTTGACGGATTTGACTTCCGAAAGCTCTGCGGCCGTCAGCTTCCGGACGGCATAGCCGAGATCGCGGGATTCCCGCTTCAGATTCAGTGCCGTCACCACTACTTCTCCTTGTTCCAGTGCGGTGGGGAGAAGTGTGACCCTGACGACGGTTCGTCCACGGATCGCCTCTTCATGCGTTCCGTATCCGATGGAACCGAAGACCAGAAGTGCGGAGTCGTTCGAGACCTTCAGTTCGTATTCTCCGTTGCCGTTCGACGTCGTTCCGTTGGCGGTCCCCTTCTCTGTGATCGTCGCCCCGGGGATCGGCTCTCCCGTCTCCCGGTCGGTCACGTTGCCCCTGACACGTATTTCCTGAGCCGTCACGACGCAGGTCGAGAGGAGAAAGAGGAGTACCGGATAGAATATTTTCATTCCTGCTTTTTGTGTGTATGTGAGAGCAATGGGCCGGCCTGTTGAGAGAGGTTGTCCCGCCGCTCACGTGGTTGATGTCTCTTCACTTTTCGTTCACGACCGTGCCGATGCGCTGCCGAAAACCGGATTGGTCCGGGGACGGTTCGGGTCGGATGCCGAACTGCTCAGGATCGGGCGTGGAAGTTCTTTCCGATCATTCGCCGATCGGATGGTAACGGCAACGCCCATCGTCACAGCATAGAGATATCAACGCCGGCGACGGTAGTGCAGCAGATGCAGTCCGGAAAGGATCAGGAACGTGGAGGGGAGGGAAGAAACAAGCGGGTCAGAGCCTTGCGACGGGTTCCGGTCGGCTGGTAGTGCCGGCGGCCGGGGAGAGGAGGGGACGGACGGAGAAGATGAAAAAGTCGGGTCAGGGCACAGAGCGCTTCAGGGGCAAGCCAGGAATCGAAGTCCTCACGCACAACCTCCAGTGCGGCGGCGGCAGGGAGAGAGGTCAGGTCGGTGAAGAGTTGCGATGTCTGCCACGAAAGATCCCGGAAGGGGGAGAGATCGCTGTTGTTGCGGAGTCCGACCAGAAATGCCCCGCCGTCCTTTGTCGGCGCTCCGACATAGCGAGCCCCTCCGGTCAGCAGATCGAATGCCCTGCGAATATCGCTCGCGGAGATGTCGGGACAATCGTTGCCGACGATGACGACGTTCTGATAGCCGAGCCCGAACGCGTCGGCCGCGCCGTTGGTGATGCGTTCTCCGAAGGTCGCCCCCCGTTGCGAAAAGCGGGGGAGAGCATCGGAGACCGGGGAGTGTGAAGCCGAGACGAGGATGAGGTCGATGCCTCTTCTCTGCAATTCCTGGAAGCGGGAGAGGAGAAGCAGGTTCAGACGTCGGTATGCCTGCGAGCCGCCGCCGCCGGCCTTTGCCGGAAGGGGCTTCAGCCGGGCTTCGCTCCGCTCGTCGCGAACGAAGAAGAGCAGGGCGTTTCTTCCTGCCCGAGCGTATGATAATGCAGCGTCGGAAGTCTGGATCATAGATGGAACCGATGACGTCGGGCCCCAAGATAATCTTACCGGAGAGAAGTCTTGCCCTACAATACCGGCATGAATCTCGGTCGCAGCGTATGGCGAAACTCCGGCGGGATGCCGAAGTGGCGGTCGCCGAAATCGTTGAAGATATCGAGTGTCTCGTTCGAGAGGAGTCCGCTCATTTCATCGAGTGCCTCGCCGCCGATCAGGTAGGGGAAGACCGAGAGAATAAGGCGGTCCCCCTTGCAGTGAGCGACCACCTGATACTCGTTCAGGTTCTCTACCGGAGTTCCCTTGATTGCGCAGGCCGCCACCCACTTGCCGAAATCCGGGTTCTCCTCCAGCCCCCAGAGCATCCTCTCTTCCAGGTTCAAGCCCTCCGCAAAGTAGCTCTCCAGCCGCCCCAGCGATTCGCGCGAAAGGGAGTTGGTCATTTCCTCGGCGCATTCCATGCACATGGCATACTCGAAGACCGTATCGCTGATATGAAAGTCCTGATAGGAGCGGAAGGCTTTCTCGATAATATACTCGGTTTCGGTCCCTTGCAGGGAGCCTGAGCACTCGATGCAGTTGCGATACGGCTCTCCGGTTTCGTGTGAGCGGAAGAGACGGGGAACGGCAACTGTTGGAAGAGAGGTATTGGACATCTGTCTGCTCCTGGTCCTGGATAACGTTATGGAAGATGTAACTTCGGCTTCGGGAGAGTTAGGGAACAGGGTTCGGCAATGAGCTGTCAGGTATGAGCTGTGAGCTGTCAGCTATGAGAGATCAGCTTTGAGCTTTGAGCTATGAACCGTCAGCTTTGAGAGGTCGGCAATCAGCTATGAATGATTGGTATGGAGTTGCAGTGTTTCTTTCAAGTAGTTGTTCTGAGTGCTATCGGCAAGCCAGGTCGACATTCCGGAGGTGGCCGTCGACTTGATCCTCCACCTCTCCATCCACTACTCAAAGCTGATTCCGATAGCTCCCTGCTCAAAGCCGATCTCTCATAGCTGACTTCCCAAAGCCGATAGCTCCCTGCTCAAAGCTGACCTCTCATGGCTGATAGCTCAAAGCCGATCTCTCATAGCTGATAACTCAAAGCTGACCTCTCAAAGCTGATCCCTCAAACCCCGAAATCCCAATCTACAAAATCCTTCTCTGCAACCGTTGCAATTCGGCGATCGTTCCCCTTGAAAGCGGTTTTCTTCACTTAAAGCAGTACATTGAGTGACCCGAAAAAATGACAACATTTTCATTGCATCCATTATGGAAATCCCGTACCTTTGCCCGCGGGTTGAAACGTTCACTTAAAGTAGTGCTTCAGATGCCTTTCGCTCACAACCCGCATCGGTGGAGTCGCCGTCTCTCGGGATTGTTCCGCTTCGGGACGGCGGGGACGGGGGCGGTCCTTGCGGTTCTGCTCTTCGGACTGCCGTCGCTGGTTGGCCAGCCGGGGCCGGTTCCCACTACCTCTTTCCCTTTCCAGAGTGAGCGTTTCATTCGTGATGGTGAATTTTTTCGCGCATTTCGTGTAGAATTCGAAGAAAATCACGCATGGACTTCATCTGAACGCCTTCGCCGGGCCGAGGCGGCAATCTACGCCGATCTTCGCAATGCCGCCCTTCAGGAACTTCAGGAACTGCGTGATGAAAGGATCAACCGTACCTATGCCGCTACCGCCGCTCTCCGCATCGGCCTGATCACCCTGAAGAGGGGAGAGTACGGTCGGGCTCGTCTCAATTTCAACGATGCGGTGACCACGGGTGAGAACAGTCCGGAAGAGGGACTGGGGCATCTCGCCGGAGAGGCACTCTTCTGGATCGGGGCCAGCCACCTGATGGAATCGGGGCGCGGGGGATATACGCAGGCGATTTCCTCGTTCAAAGCAAGTCTTTCCTCCTTTCCGGCAAATCCGCGAGCCGATGATGCTCTCTACTTCCTGGGGCAGCTTGCCGAAGGGCGGGAAGATTACGATGCCGCTCTCTACTTCTACAACGATCTTCTTGAACAATATCCGCACAGCGACTATCGCGTGGCCGCCGCTATCCGCCGTACGCAGCTTCTGAACATTCTGCGCCGGTATGACGAGGCGATGAACGAGCTGGAACTGGCAGAGACGATGTGGGCATGGTACAAAGCGGAAAAGGCCGAGGCATCGCAGCGATATCACGAGAAAGTCGATCTGGAGCTTGTGTTGCTCCGGGGGGAGATCAGCATCGGTCGGAATGATCTTCCCGGAGCCGAAAGGGCCTGGCTGACTCTGCTCTACGAGCTTGAGGGAGGATACCGACGGGTCGGCATGCTGGGACTTGCCGAGACCTACCGGGTTGCCGGAATGACCGATTCGGCCGTTTCTCTCTATTCGCGCATTATCGAGGAGGGGAGAGAGGATTCTCCCGGCATGCAGGCAGAATACTTTCTGACGATTGCCCTGTTGGGGTCGCCGGGTGTCCCGGACGAGTCGAAGCGGGAGGCGCACGAAGCTCTTCGGGCGATCTCCGGGCAGCAGAACCACATGATGCGGGATTATGCTGCGCTGACGATGGCCGATATCGCCTATCGTGAGGGAGATATGGCGGAATCTCTCATTTTCTGCAATGAGGTAATCGAACGAACACCGCTCCCCCGCCTGAAAGCCCGGGCCGAAGCCCTGGCCGGAGGGGCGAATCTGGAGCTTGAGCGGTTCGACGCCGCCGCCCGTTCCTTTGCCCGGGCGGCCGAACTTGCCGCCTCGATGCAGGATCGCGAAATGCCGGAACGGGAGTACGTGATGAACCTTTCCGGGAGGATGCGGGGATTGGCTCTGATGTGGGGAGAACGATACAACGATGCGGTAGTCGCCTTCAACGCCTGGCTGAAGGAATACACGGCCGATTCGGCTCTGATCCCGACGATCCTCTGGCTGAAGGGAGAAACGGAGTTCGCCGCCGGACGCTACGATGAATCGGTCCGGACGATGGAGGGGATCGTCGAACACTGGATGGAGTCGGATCGGGTGGAGCCGGCCCTCTACACGACCGGCTGGGCACAGTTGCGAATGAATAATCTGAGAGGGGCGGAGGGGGCGTTCGGTCGGCTGGTGAAGGCCTATCCTCTGTCGGAATTTGCGGTCCAGAGTCAGATCCGCCGGGGTGACTGTTTCTACCTTCAGAAAAACTTTATGACCGCCGCCGATATTTACGGTTCGGTGGAGACGATGAACCCGACTCCTGAGGAGGCACAGTATGCCGCCTATCAGAAAGCGATGTCGATCTGGCAGGGGGGGGACAGCATGGCGGCACGACGTGACTTCTCGCTCTTCGTCGCAAACAACGGGAATTCGGAGTGGGCGGATGATGCCCTCTTCATGAGCGGTCTGCTCGACTATCGCGCAACCGATTTCGAGGGGGCCATCAAGGTGATGCGGACCCTGCTGGAGAGCTACCCCGGCAGTCGGCTCCATGCCCGGGCCTACTACACGATCGGCGATTCCTACTACCGGATGATGAAGTTCGACGAGGCGGTTGCCGCCTACTCGATCGTCACCGAGCGCTATCCCGAAAGTACATACATGAAGGATGCCGAAACCGGTATCGTCTACGCCCGGGCCGCTCTGCAGAAAGTGCAGGATCGCTCGCAGCTCGATGCGGTGCAGGTCAACGAGATCGGCGGCAGACCGAGCTACGAACTGGAGTTGCGCCGGGCACAGATCTTTCTGGACGCCAACCGGATCGAGGATGCGGAGCGGGAATACCGGTTGTTTATCGAACACAATCCCCAGAGTGCAAACCTTCCGGTCGGCTGGCTGGGACTGGCCGAGTGTGCGCTGCTCCGGCACGATACCGCAGCGGCAATCGATACGCTGGCGACCCTGGTCAGGGAGTTCGATCAGGGGCACGTCGTTCCGGCCGCCGCTCTTCGTCTTGTCGATCTCTATCTGACCGAGTCCGATACCGTCAGTGCCGTCGAGACTCTCTCGACCGTTCGGAAGAAATTCTCCGAGAGTGCGGCCGGGACAACGGCCCTGATCAGAGAGGCCGAGCTTCTTCTCGGATCGGAACGGCGGGGTGAGGCCAAGAGTATTCTTCGCAGCGGTATTGCGGCGCTTGACAGCATCAGCGGACATCAGACCCGAAGCGGCGGGCGAATGCTTGCGCTGCTGGCCGGACTGGAATCGGCAGACGGAGAAGTTGACAGTGCGCGGAGCCGATGGAAGCTGCTGGCCCGGCGCACCGACTCGCTGGCGGCCGACGCGCTGATGAATTTGGCGGCAAGCTATACCGGAACCGGCGAAACCGATCTGGCCATCGCCTCCTACACCGGATTGCTGAAAAGAATTTCTTCGGATACAAACCTGCGTGCCCGGGCGGAACTGGGACTTGCGCAGGTCTACGAAGCCCGCGGAGAGTTCGAGAAAGCCGTTGAACTCTACCGGGGCATAGTCGAGCGACACGGCGATGATCCTTACGCAAAGGAGGCAAGCCGCAGACTCGAGGAGAAAAAAGAGTTATGAGAAAGTTCGGAACCATGGGCGCAGCCGTCACCTCGGCTACCTTCCGACAGGGTGATTATCCATGCGTAATCAACCGGCCCGCACACGTTGCGGAGAGAGGGAGGGGGGAGTCCAACTCCCCTCCCTCTTCGGGAGTTCGGAAATGTGAACATAATAGCGTGCGGATTCGCAGGATGGTCGGAGCAGGTCTGTTCCTCTCTCTTCTGATCCTCACGGCCGATCTGTACGGTCAGCCGAGTCCTCCGGCATCCGAACCGATTGCCGAGGAAGACCCGAGCGTCGAACGGATCAGGCCGGACGAGCCGATCGACCTTCCGCTGGAAATGCTTCTGCGCATGAACGATACCGGGACATCGATCTTCACGAAGAAACCATTGCACCGACCCGAGCCGCTGGTTCCGGCCGTTCTCGACACATTGAATCCGCAGGGGAAAGAGGGAGAGATGACCATCCCGTTGCGGGGCTATCCGGAACCGGATCAGCCGCCGACGAAGAACCGGCCGATCTATGCCGAGGGTTCGATCGGATTGCATACCACCGCTTTGTTGCGGGCCGGTATCTCCGGCAGTACGTGGCCGTTCGACTATAACGCTTCGGTTGAATACGGTTCCTCGAACGGTTGGGTGGAAAATGCGGAGAGTTCCCTCTTCTCCGCCCGACTCGGCGGAGGATATGTGATCGGTCTGGGATACGGCATCTTCAGCGGCGGATATATGGGGGGAGAGGCCGAGTACGACAACCGGACCTACCGGCTCTATGCTTTGGAAACGCTGCCGGAGCGAAGCCGGGTCGACTGGAAGTTGCAGGGGACAGGAACCGCATCGATTGCCGGAATCGATCTGCGGGGAGAAGGTCGCGTGCGGCGTTTCTCGATGGATCAGACGATTCCGGTTCTCGACGAGACCGGTCCGGCCCCGATTCCTCCACCCGATACCCAGGCCATAGCCGAGACTTCGGTTGAAGGTCGGCTGAGTGCCGGAATGTCGGCCCTCGGTCTGGGCTGGGAAGGAAATCTGGATCTGCGGCTGACGAACACAACGCTCGGCTCGGTCAACTACGGTCAGGTCGATCTCCTTGCTCTTTTCGAAACCCCCGTCTTTTCAATTCGGGGAGGAGGATCTCTCAGTCTGGGCGAAGGGACCGACGGGGAGAGTCGTTCCCGGATCGCTCCGCGGGCCGAACTCCGGATCTTCCCGTTCGACGGTCTGGTGGCCGCCGGCAGGATTGTGGGAGGAGTGCGGCAGACGACGGCCCGGAGTCTGTTCGACGTAAATCCCTACGCGACCATGGACGGGGTGTTTGCTCCGGAGGATGAGAGACTGGGCTACGAACTTTCGCTCCACCTTGAACCGGCTCAGTCCTGGGGAGTCCGCGTTGCCGGAGCCCGCCGCGACTATGCTTCCTACCTCTTTTTCGGTCGTCCCGAAACCGGGGAGTTTGTCCCGACATACGGCGAGGCAAAGGTCGATATCGTCAGCGGTGATTTCTATCTCCGTCCTGATTCGCGCAATGAGGTTTCCGGTGTCGTCCGTTTCACCCAGGGAACGCTCGGCGACGGATCCTCCGTCCCCTATATGCCGAAGTGGGATGCCGAACTCTTCTACTCGCGTCGCCTTTTCAATCTGCCGATCGAGATCGGTGCCTCGATTCGCTATATCGGCGAACGCCGCGGCGGAACCGAAGAGCTTGATCCGGTCTTCCTGCTCGGGTTTGAATGGTCCTACAACGTGGCAAAACTTTTTGATGTGGTTCTGGAAGCCCGGAATCTTCTCGCGCAGGAATATCAGCTCTGGGAGGGATATGAGGAGCGGGGACTCTATCTGTCGCTGGGGGCAAGAACACGTTTTTAGAATAGTTAGAATAGAATGTCTCTACCGCACCAGATGCAACATTCCAAAGCAAACATGCTTTTCGAGTTTTGTATCGAACATTTTGAACTGATGACCTATGGCTATGCACGAACATGAAGAACAAAGAGCGGGGGATCCGATGCGGGGGCGGGATGCCTCCCGTCTGGGTGCGTTGATCAATCGTGGAGAGGAAGAGAATCTCCGGAATCCGGAGAACTCCATTCCGATGCCGGGACTTGACGCCGAAGGAGAAGAGGAGGTCTGGAACGCCTCGGGTGCGATGACGCTGAACGACTACCAGCGGTTGCGCAAGGGGTACGAGCGGGGGATCAATCCGGAAGCTCTGGAACGGATGGAAGAGTCGCGAAACGAAGCGGATCTCCCTCCGGCTTCTTCCTTTGAACCGGTTCCTTTGCGGATCGAACCGGAGGTGGTCTGGGAACCGGAAGCCGTGGAGCCGGAGCGATCGGCGAGAAGGCGGGGGATCGGTCCGATCGCCCTTACGGCCATTCTCCTGGTCGGCATCTTCGGTGCCTTGATTCTCTATGCGGGAGGCGTCGCCTATATTACCGGACTCTTCACCGGTGAGGAAGAGATCGTGGAGGAAAATCCGACGCTCGTTACCGAACGGCCTCAGGATCAGGAGGAAGTCGATCCGGTCGGTGCGTTGACTCCCGGCGAGGAGATGGAGCTTGCCGATGCGGCTGCCGAAGAGGAGGGAGCGGAAGAGGAAGCCGAGAGAAGAAAGAAGGAAGAAGAGGAGGCTCTGAAAGACAAGGAGAAGGCCGAAGCGCTAAGGAAGGAGAAGGAAAAGGAAGCGGCCGCTCTCAAAGCAAAAGAGGAGAAGGCTTCGAAAAAGCAGGAACCGGTTGCGGCCGAGAAGCCGGAACGGGTAGCCGTGAAGTCGACCGTGGAAGAGCCGAAGGAGGGGGCAGACCGGACAACCGTTCTGACGGCGAAACCCGAAACGAAGTCAGAACCGGCAAAATCCGCTCCGACGACCGGCAGGTATACCGTCCAGGTCGGCGCCACACCCGACCGGTCCGAGGCCGACCGGATTGCGTCGCGGATCCGTTCGAAGGGGGGATCGGGCGTGCAGGTGATCACAACCGAGAAGAACGGCGAGACCCTCTACCGCGTCCGCTTCGGCACGTTCGGCTCGCAGGAGGAGGCAAAGTCAAAGGCGGGAGAGATGGGATTCGGGGATGTGTGGGTGGTGAAGAAGTAGGAGCGAATATCTGTTAGAATAAAAAACGTCGGGACGGATCAGCGAATCCGTCCCGACGTTTTTTTTGAGGGAATCTTCTGATGTGCTACGCCTTGATCTGTTCGACAAGCGGTCCCGGCCCGGAAGATATCGTGTGGGCTGTCGTAAACCCTCTGCACAATACGTCCCGCCGGATCGGATAAGGGGATGTGTGGAAGAGAGGGGGGTAGAAACGTGATTCCGATCACTCCCCCTCCGATCCCCCCTTCCGTATATTGACCATGTCCCGCAGACGCCGGGAATATCTCCGTCGGTTTCCGGAATGTAAGAGCGGGTCGATTCTTCCCATCACTCATTCCGGGTTAATGCCGGGAATCCGTCAACAGCACGTATCTGCATGAAAAAGAACATCGTTATCGTCGGGAACGGCATCGCGGGAATCACCGCCGCACGGTTCATCCGCAAGTTCAGCGACCACGCGATCACCGTCATCTCCGACGAGTCGGACCATTTCTACAGCCGCACCGCCCTGATGTATATCTACATGGGGCATCTGACCTATGAGAACACCAAGCCCTACGAGGACTGGTTCTGGGAGAAGAATCGGATCGATCTCCTGCGGGGCTATGTGACCGATGTGGAGACCGGAGCGAAGAAGTTGCATCTGGCCGGAGGAAACATCGTCGGCTACGACGTGTTGATCCTTGCAACCGGTTCGCGCTCCCGCACCTTCGGATGGCCGGGAGAGGATCTGAAGGGGGTGCAGGGACTCTACGGGTTGCAGGATCTGGAGTTGATGGAGGAGCACACGCAGGGGATCGACAGTGCGGTGATCGTCGGAGGAGGCCTGATCGGCGTCGAGATGGCCGAGATGCTCCACTCCCGTCATATCCCGGTCACGTTCCTGGTGCGGGAAGAGGAGTACTGGAGCACTATTCTGCCGGTTGAAGAGGGGGGGA
>CAMLOB010000046.1 GCA_946481475.1 uncultured Chlorobiota bacterium
GCTCGACTCCCGGCAACCGACCGTCGAGAATCGCACCGGCGGCCGATGCATCGGTCCGAATCCGCAGCAGCGAGAAAACCTCGACAACCGGCAGGAAGATGTTCTCTTCTTCATCGATCAGTACCGGTATCACCCACGATCCGACGCCGGGGAGGGAGAGGCCGACGGCGATCTCCTCACGTTCGGGTGAAGCCGTGTCCTGCGCCTGAGCACTCCGGAAGGCAAGGAAAAGGGCCGTCATAAGGATAAGCGGATATGTGATTCGGTTGCCCACGGTCTTCGGTAGGGGAGTCTGCTCTGTGCTGTTATTTCAGTTCCAGTGTTGCCTGAGCCGGAAGAGCCGAACCCTGGTCGGCCGGATTTTCATAGGTGACAATCAACTGCCCGCGATGGAGATTGATGTTCTCCGGTATGGAGAGGGGAAGCGTCAGGGAACGGGAGAGCGTCGGTGTGTAGACGGCGACGCCTGCAATCCCGCCGACGGTCGTCCGCTCGCCGCTTTCACTGATGTGGTCGATCCGGACGGTGCCGTAGACCGAACGTGTGCCGTTGCGGTCGAAGGTCATTGTCAGGTGCGTTGAAGTACTGTCGGAGGTCAGCGTCAGATCCCGGACCGAGACCTCTGCCTGGAGTTTCCCGTTGCGGACGATCATGGGAATCGAAACGCCGTAGATTGCCGTCAGCTTTACGGAAAACTCTTCGGTCACGGAGTCTTCGGTCGCCGTCAGGGCTGCGACTTTCGGAACGCTCCGGAAGTAGAGGTGGGAGCGGTATTCGCCTTCCGGCAGATCGGCCGGTATCCGGAGCTGCACCCGGACGTTCTGCGATTCGCCCGGCGCAATCGTCACCTCGCGGGGGAAGAAGCGGACCAGGTCGGTGGCGAAGAGTTGTCCGGCCTCCGGCTCGGTGATCTGCTCCAGCCTTCCGTCCGGTGTCATCCGGTACTGAATCATCGACATCCGGTAGGTGGCCGTGTCGCTCCCCCGGTTAATCAGCGTCAGCACCTCGTTCCGCTTTCCGTTCTCGAAGAGGGCCCGCGTCGGCGTCACCAGAAGATCTCCCGGGTTCTGCGCCGCCGCTCCCGCCACTCCGGCAAGAATCCCGACGATAAGTGCAAGAACAAATCCCAAACCGTTCTCTGTTAACCCGATATACATCTTCTCTTTCCGGTTAAGTGTATGAATATGAGAGTGTGTGAGTGGATGAGTGCGAGAGTGTATGAGTCTGCGGTGGCGGAGGAGCCGATCCCTTCCCGAATCTCACAGTCGATTGCTCATCGCTGATAGCTCACAGCTGACTGCTCATAGCTCATCCCCCCTGAAATCCCGCTCTCTCCTTTGACTTCGGCCCACCGGCATGGAACGGAGAACCGAAGTCGAAGGAGAGAGAGAACACCGGTCCTGCTCCGATGTCCCCTCCCCCTTCCGTACGATTATTGATACTGTACCGAGACCTCGAACGATCCGGTGTAGCGACCCGTTGCCTGGTTCGGGTTGACGTTCAGCGTGCCGCCGACCTTGAATTCCTCGGTCCCCTTCTTGTCCAGTTTGCCCGCCCCGTTGGTGTAGGTGAAGTTCGTGACGGTCATCGTCTGCTTCCCTTCCTGACCTCCACCCTGAAGGTCGAGCGTTGCGGACTGCGGCAGGGAGATCGTGTAGAGGTAGTCGGCCTCGCCGGTCGTCTTGAACTGGGCGATCTGGTGGGTGGTGTTCTGCCCTTGCGTGACGCCGTTGTAGGAGATCTGTCCGTTCTGCGGGTTGATCGTTACCGAGCCGCCGTTGATCGAGCGGACGATGGTGCCGAAGTTCAGGTCGAGCACCTTCTCGATCGAGATGCCGGCGACGATTTTCGCCTCCGCGCTGGCCGAGGCCGAACCGCGGTTCTGGGCCGATGCCCCCGTGCTGAAGGCGAGGATTCCGGCAAGTGCGAGAGCGGCCGGGAAGAAGATGGTGCGGAAGCTGCTGTGCTTGATCATGGGAAACTCCTGATGGTTGTGTTATTCTTGATTCTGGCTTTCTGCCGTTTGGAAAGGAGTACTCCAATCTGCGTGCCGAAGAGTGAAAAGCCGGAAAACGGCAAGGAATCGCGACCTGACCTTCCGGGAATGTGTCCGGATACCGGACAGATTCCGGAATCCGGACACCGGACGGTGACGTCGGAAAGATCAAAGTCGGGACTTCGGGGAGGGAAGGGAGCGCGCAATATCTCCGGCACGGTTCCGATCCGTGCCGATCCGCTCCCATCTGTGGCATCTGTGTGCTATATTCAGGCGAAGAGTTCAACAATCAGCAAGTGAACCGGCGAATGGATCGCGACGGAAAACCTCCATACAACCCTCTGCTGCTGCAACAGCTCCGGAAACATCTTGGAGACCGGGAGTTCCCCGACGGGTTCGGTCCGTTCCTTCAGGCCGTCAGCGAGTCGTACGATCATTTCGATTTCGATCGTGAGCGATTCCGGCGGTCGAAGTATCTCAGCGACGGCGAGCTTTCCGAGGCAAACCGGCGACTGCAACTGGAGAGGGAACGGCAGCAACTCCTTCTGGACAAACTGCGGCAGTCGCTCGTGACGCTGAAGCCGGAGAATCGGGAGGAAGGGGATGAGGGGAAGGAAGACCGGATTCTGCAGATCGCCGATGCCCTGCAGGAGCAGATCGAACTCCACCGAAAGGCGGAACGGTTGCTCCAGCAGAGCGAGAACCGTTTCCGCTTCCTCGCCGAGAACGCTTCGGATATGATCATCTGCTACGATGCCGACGGTATCTGCTGCTATGTCTCTCCGTCGTGCCGTCCTCTGCTGGGGTACGAGCCGGAGGAGTTGATCGGCAAGACCCCCTACGACATCATGCATCCGGAAGACGTCGATCGGGTGGCCCGTGCTCTGCTGCTGAATATCCGGCGGGGAGCGCGATTCGTGCTGGCGGCCCGTATCCGGCATAACGTGACCGGAGAATACATCTGGTTCGAGACCTCGGCCCATCCCCTGGTCGATCCCGAAACCGGCAAGGTCTACGAAGTCCACACCACCGCCCGGAACATTTCCGACAGAAAACGGGCGGAGGATGCGTTGCGGGCGATCTCCTCGCGACTCAGCACACTGGTGGAGAACCTGGAAGGGGGGGTGATGATGGAGGACGAGAACCGGTGCATTGTGGTGATCAATCAGCCGTTCTGTGATCTGTTCGCGAGGAGTGTCCAGGCACAGGTACTTATCGGCATCGATTGCGGGGCGGCCTCACGACAGTCAAAAGAACTTTTTATAGAGCCTGATAAGTTCCTGAAGCGGGTGGATGACATTATCGCAGCCAGAGAGAAGGTGGTGGGGGAGGAGGTGAAGATGGCCGACGGAAGAATTCTGGAACGGGATTGCGTGCCGATCATTATCGATGATGTCTATCACGGATATCTCTGGCACTATCGCGATATTACCGAACGGAAGCGGGCCGAGGAAAACATCAAACAATTGAACGAAGAGTTGAAAGAGACCAATCGCCTTCTGGAGATCGAACGGGATCGTGAGAAAGAACATGTCCGTGTGCTGGAGGAGCTGAACGTGATGAAAAACGAGTTCGTCTCCAGCGTTTCCCACGAACTCCGGACCCCGCTCGCTTCTATCATCGGCTTTGCCCAGACTCTCCTGCTCGATCCCGATCTGCCGTCGGACATCCGGACGGAATTCCTGCAGATTATCTACGATGAGGGGAGACGGCTGGCGAAACTGATCAACGATCTGCTGGACATTGCCCGGATCGAGAGCGGACGGGTGGAGCTGGAGCGGAAGGAGACCGATCTGATTCCGCTGTTGAACCGTGCTCTTCAGTCGGTGGCGATGCAGGCCGAAGGGAAAGGGGTCGATCTGAAGTCGGTATCTGAAACGGAGGAACTTCCGGCCTCGGTCGATCCGGATCGGCTGACGCAGGTGGTGGTCAACCTGCTCGGCAACGCCGTCAAGTTTACCCCGTCCGGCGGAGAGGTGAAGCTGTCGGTCCGGATCGTGAACGGGAAAGATGCAGTCGGAGAAAACGGTGTCGAGATCGCGGTTGCCGATACCGGTCTCGGGATTCCGGCGGAGGATATTCCTCATCTGTTCGAGAAGTTCTATCGCGTCCGCCGTCCCGGACTCGATATCCGGGGGACCGGACTTGGCCTGGCTATCGTAAAACAACTGGTGGAGATGCACGGGGGAACGATCACCGTGGAAAGCGAACCGAACAGGGGATCGACCTTCACGGTCACGATCCCGCAGCACTGATATCTTTGTGTTTCCTTTCCGACCGTTGCGTTTTCGTGGCAAACCGACTCCCGCCATTCTTGATATCCGAACCGAAAACCATATCAACACCATGACCGCCAATCCGAATGTACTGATCGTTGAAGATGAGCCGAGTATGCAGGTCCTCCTGCGCCATCATCTGCTCCGGGCCGGATTCGACGTCACGTTGGCGCCGAACGGACTGGAGGGGAAGAATCTGCTGGAGGAACGGACGTTCGATGTCATCTGTTCCGATGTGATGATGTCCGGCATCGACGGTATCCAACTGTGCCGGTGGACGAAGGGGGAGGAGCGGTTGCGGGGTATTCCCTTTGTCCTTCTCTCCTCCCGTGCCCAGAACGTCGATCTGGAGGCCGGATTGAAAGCGGGGGCCGACGTCTACCTGACGAAGCCGTTCGATGTGCAGAAACTGGTAGAGACCCTCCGTTCTCTTGCTTCGGGAGAGAAGGAGGAGGGGGAGTAATTCAAATAAGCTGAACGAAGAACCGATCCCCATGCAGAAAGAACTGATCTACGTCGTCGACGATGAACTGCCGATTCGCCGCCTGCTCGAGCACTGGCTTGTGACGAAGTGGGGCTACCGGATGGAACAGTTCGGCGATGCCGAATCCTGCCTTGAGGCGCTGGAGAACGATCCCGATCTCATTATCCTCGACATCATGTTGCCGGGGATCAACGGACTGGAGGCGCTGCGGGAGATCAAGCAACGGTGTCCGGATCTGCCGGTGATCATGCTTTCGGCGCAGGGACAGATCGAGGTGGCGGTCGAGGCGCTGAAGCTTGGGGCGGTCGATTACTTCCCGAAGACGATCGACCTGACGAAGCTGGAGAATGCCGTCCGGAACGGACTGGAGATCCACCGGCTGAAGCGGGAGGTGGGGGAGCTCCGCCGGCTTGTCTCGAAGAGTCACTACGATTCGATCGTCACGCAGGACACGGCCATGGATCCGGTCCTCCGGCTGGTTGACAAGGCAAAGGGGAGCGATATATCGGTTCTGATCCAGGGGGAGAGCGGAACGGGAAAGGAGGTGATCGCCCGGGCGATTCACTACAACGGGAAGCGTGCCGACGGGCCTTTCGTGGCGGTCAACTGTGCGGCGATCCCGAAAGATCTGCTGGAGAGCGAGATGTTCGGCCACGAAAAGGGGGCCTTCACCGGAGCGGTCGACAGGAAGATCGGGAAGTTCGAGGCGGCCGACGGGGGGACGCTCTTTCTGGACGAGATCGGCGAGATGGAGATCAATCTGCAGGCGAAACTTCTCCGGGCGATTCAGGAACGGCGTTTCGAGCGAGTGGGGGGGAACCGGACGATGGAGGCCGATGTGCGGATCATCTCGGCCACGAACCGGGACCTGCTGAAAGCCTCGCGCGACGGAAATTTCCGCGAGGATCTCTACTACCGCCTTGCCGTCTTTCCGATCCAGTTGCCTCCGCTCCGCGCGCGCCGCGCCGATATCCTCCTCCTTGCGGAACATTTTCTGGTGAAGTTTGCCGAACGTGAGAAAAAGGATGTGAAGGGGATCGGCAAGAGTGCCCTGAAGATGATCCACCGTTATCCCTGGCCGGGGAATGTGCGGGAACTGGAGAGTGCGATCGAGCGGGGGGTGCTGCTCTGCGAGGGGGAGGCGATCACACCGGAAGACCTGCCGATTTCCGTGCAATCGTTCTCCGACGGAGAGGATGCCGGGCTGCCGCAACCCTCGGTCTTCGACGAACTGAACGAGATCATCCCGCTGGAGGAACTGAAGGAGCAGGCGGTACGCCACGCACTGGAGATGACCGAAGGGAATGTCCAGGAGGCGTCGTCGCGACTGAAGATCAGCCGCTCGACGATGTATGAGTTGATGAAGAAGTACGGGGTCTGAAAGTCAGACCGCCTTCCTTCCCGCGCTGGCTTTTCGGTGTCTCGAAAGCGATTCTTCCTATATTATTCGCCGATTATCCGGATAGCCGCACGGCATCCGACGGATTTTCCGGTCATGGCAAACATTCTCATCATAGACGACGAACCCGATCTGCGCAGGCTGCTGGCCGAGACGTTGGAAATTCAGGGACATCACGTGGAGACGGCCGATAAGGGGAGCGCCGGACTTCGCCTGCTGGAGCAGCAGGAGTTCGAAGTCGTCCTCCTCGATATTCGATTACCCGATGTCGGGGGGGTAGAGCTGACTGCGGTTCTGAAAGCCCGGTATCCGGAAGTCGAAGTCGTCTGCCTGACGGCTTTCGGCAACATCTCCGACGGTGTTCGCGCCATCAAAAACGGTGCGTTCGATTATCTGGTGAAAGGGAATGATAATGCAAAGCTTCCTGATGTAATCGGCCGGGCGGCGGAGAAAGCCCGTCTGCAGTATCGTTTCAGTAAAATGGTGTCGGGTGTTCGGGATCAATACGGGTTCGGGACGATTACCGGGAAATCGGACGCGATTCTCAAAGCCGTAGATCTGGGGCGTCGCGTGGCTCCGACCGATGCAACAGTGTTATTGACCGGAGAAACAGGAACGGGTAAGGAGGTCTTCGCTCGTGCCCTTCATGTTGAAAGTCGAAGAAGCGCAGAGCCCTTTGTGGCCGTCAATTGCAGTGCGATCGGTCGCGACATCCTCGAGAGCGAGATGTTCGGATATCGGGCGGGGGCTTTTACCGGAGCAACTCGTGACCGAAAGGGACTCTTCGAGGAGGCGGATCGCGGAACTCTGTTCCTTGATGAAGTCGGTGAATTGAGCGTTGAACTTCAGGCGAAACTGCTGCGCGTTCTGGAGACCGGATCGTTTATAAAAGTCGGAGATACGAAAGAAACCACCGTCGACGTACGTATCATTGCGGCTACGAACAGGGATCTGCAGAAGGAATCGGAGACGCAACGATTCAGAGAGGATCTGTACTTCCGGCTTTCAACGTTCAGCATTCATCTTCCTTCGCTTGAGGAACGTCGGGAAGATATCCCCCTGCTGGCGGAAGCCTTCCTGCGCATATTTGCCGATAAAATGAAAAAGCGGATTACCGGCATGACGCAGGAGTTCCTGGATCGCCTTATCCGGCATTACTGGAGGGGGAACGTGCGTGAGTTGCGCAATGTCATCGAGCGGGGGGTCATCCTTTGCGATGAAGAGATGTTGTCCGGGGAGGCTCTGCCGGCCGACTTTGACAATCGTTCCCCATGCGTTGCAGAAGATAAGGGAAAGAGTCTGCAGCTCAAGGATGCCGAGTGTCGTCATATCGCTCTGGTGTTGCGGGAAGCGGGGGGGAACAGGACCAGGACCGCCAAACTCCTCGGTATCAGCATCTCCACGCTCTATGCAAAAATCAGGGAGTACGGTCTGTGAGAAGAGATCGGTTCTTTCCGTATTCCCCTTTCGTCCCCCTTCGATTTCCGTACGCCTCTTTTCGATTTTCGTAGAGTCTTTTCCTCCCTTGTCTTTCCGCGACCTCCAATTTCCTGAAAAAACGCCATCTCCTTCCCTCTCTCTTCTTCGGCACGGCTCTTGAAGAAAACCTTCGCCGTACCTGGCGAAGGTGCGTTGATCAGCATTCCTACTCAACGGAGAACTGCGTAATGAATCCGCTTCTTTCCATTGCCGTGATCGTCCTCGGCGCGGCCCTGTTCGGGCTCCTGTATCGTGCCGTCGACTATTTCGATCACTTACTCTCCCGATAGGGACATACCAGCGTCAAGGAGAACATCAATATGATCGGTCTGTTGCTGCTTTCGATCGTCCTGTTCGGATTCCTCTATTATGTGATCGTTACTCCAAGAAATCCACAGAGATAAGATGCTGAAGGTCATGGGTACGGAAATTTTAGGTGTACTTTTCATTTTCCTGCTGGCTACGCTGTTGGCCTGGCCTCTTGCCCGCTACATCGTGAAGGTCTTCAGGGGAGAAAGGACGTGGAGCGACTTCCTGTCGCCTCTTGAACGTCTCATCTTCCGGTTGGCCCGGATCGATCCGGACCGGCAGATGGACTGGAAGGAGAGCCTGCGACATATGCTCGGAGTAAATTTCTTCTTCTGGTTACTTGCCCTGTTGCTGTTGTTGTTGCAGGGCATCATCCCGTTCGGGAATCCGCTGAACTTCGACGGATGGGAACCGACGCTTGCATTCAACACGGCGGTCAGCTTTGCTACCAACACCAATCTGCAACATTACTCGGGAGAGACCGGAGCCTCCTACCTGACACAGCTTCTTGTGTTTTGCTGGCTTCAGTTCGTAAGTGCGGGGACGGGAATCGCGGCTTGTGCTCTTCTCTTTCAGGGACTGGCCGGAGGAACGGGGAGCAGGCTGGGAAATTTCTACCACCTTCTGGTGAAGAGTTGCACGAGAATTCTGCTCCCTCTCGCGATGGTCCTTTCCCTGCTTCTGACTCTTAACGGTACGGTAACCACACTGGAGTCTCCACAACCATATCAGACGCTGGCGGGTGATACGGTCATGACGGCGACCGGACCGGCCGCACCTATGGTTGCGATCAAGCAACTCGGGACGAATGGAGGAGGATTCTTCGGACCCAACTCCGCCCATCCGTTCGAAAATCCGAACTACGTGACGAACATTCTTGAGAACACGGCAATCCTTCTGATTCCGATCTCCCTGGTCTTTGCGTTCGGCATCTATCTGAAGCGTCGGCGACTTAGTGCTCTGTGCTACGGCGTCATGACGTCCCTCTTTGTGGGGCTTGCCGTGGTATCGATTGTGCAGGAGAACTCCGATACCCGCATACCGATCGGAGCCGAAACCATCACGATGAAATCCAATATGGAAGGGAAGGAGGTCCGCTTCGGTACAACTGCGTCGGCCTTCTGGGGGGTCTCGACCACGTCAACCTCGAACGGCTCCGTGAATTCAATGCACGACAGCCACGGACCGCTTTCGATCACGGCATTGCTGACGGCCATGTTCATTAACGCGATTTACGGTGGTGTGGGGGTCGGATTCATCAACTTCTTTCTCTTTATCGTGGTGGCGATTTTTATTGCGGGTCTGATGATCGGGAGAACGCCGGAGTTCCTCGGCAAGAAGATCGAACCGCAGGAAATGACCATTGCCTCCCTGATTGTCATCCTCCATCCCTTCCTGATCCTGGTCGGAACGGCATTGGCTTCGTGGGGGGCGGGTATCGGTGGAGGGGAGACCTGGCTGAACAACCCTTCCTTTCACGGCTTCTCCGAGATGCTCTACGAGTTCACGTCGGCTTCGGCCAACAACGGTTCGGGTCTGGAAGGGCTGGGAGATAACACCCCGTTCTGGAATATTCTGACGGGGATTGTGATGATGATTGCCAGATACCTGCCGATCATCGGACCCCTGGCCATTGTCGGATCGCTTGCTGCGAAAAAGACCGTGCCCGAATCGGGCGGAAGTCTGAAGGTGGAAAGTCCGGCCTTCGGCATAGTCCTGCTTGCCGTGATTGTGATCGTCGCCGCGCTTTCATTCTTCCCGGCGTTGACGCTGGGTCCCCTGGCGGAATTCTTTACGACAGTCTGACAAGGAGAAGAGATGTACTTCCCGTACCCGAAACGTATCGAGGCGCAGAGAGGCAAAAACGTATGAAGCATCAGAACAAATCGTTTGTTTCATCCGAACTGTTGGGAACGTTGTTCGGTGAATCGTTCAGGAAACTGAACCCGAGACTGATGGTGCAGAACCCGGTGATGTTCACCGTAGAGGTGGGAGTTGCGGTGATGTTCGTCGTCACGATCCTGTCCGCCTTCTTCAACGATCCGTCGCTCGGCGGCTTTGCATATAACGGGGTGATCACATTGCTCCTTCTGGTGACGGTCCTCTTCGCCAACGGAGCCGAGGCGGTGGCCGAAGCCCGCGGCAAGGCACAGGCCGATTCGTTGAGAAAGACACGACGGGAGACCGCTGCCCGGCGTCTCAACCCGGACGGAGTGATCTCGGAAGTGAGCTCGGCTGATCTCCGCATGGGCGACCTGTTCGTTTGTGAAGCCGGTGATGTGATCGCAGCCGACGGGGAGATCGTCGAGGGACTTGCCTCGATCGACGAATCCGCCATTACCGGGGAGTCGGCCCCGGTAATCAGAGAGGCCGGGACCGACAGGAACAGCGTTATCGGAGGAACGCGAATGCTCTCCGACAGAATCGTGGTCCGCGTGACCTCGCAGCCGGGAGAAAGTTTTCTTGACAGAATGATTGCTCTTGTCGAGGGGGCCTCCCGACAGAGAACTCCGAACGAGATTGCCTTGACCATTCTGCTGGCCGCTTTTACGCTTGTCTTTCTGCTGGTGACCGTGACTTTGCAACCGTTTGCCGACTTTGCCGGGATTTCCGTGACGATTGCCGCGCTGGTCTCTCTCTTCGTCTGTCTTGTTCCGACAACGATCGGAGGGCTCCTTTCAGCGATCGGAATCGCCGGAATGAATCGGGCGTTGCAGGCAAACATCGTGGCGAAGTCGGGGAAGGCGGTAGAGACGGCCGGGGATATCGATGTACTTCTTCTGGACAAGACCGGGACGATCACGATCGGCAATCGCAAGGCGACCGAGTTCTATGTGATCGGAGATACGACCGAGGAAGAATTTGCACGAACGGCTGCTCTTGCTTCGCAGGCGGATAATACCCCGGAGGGGAAATCCATTGTGGAACTGGCCCGGACGATGATCGCTCTTCCCGAGAAGACTCAAGAGGGGGTAACGTTTATCCCGTTTACCGCCGAGACCAGAATGAGCGGAGTGGATTTGACCGACGGGACGCGGATCAGGAAGGGGGCCTGGGATGCGATACGGAGATGGGCTTCTCCATCGCGCGAGACGGAGGAATGGCTGGAAGAGATCATCCGCAGTATTGCCGACGACGGGGGGACGCCTCTGGCCCTGGCGGTCGATAACGAGGTCGTCGGCGTCATCCGGCTGGAAGATGTTATCAAACCGGGTATCAGGGAGCGCTTTGAACGATTGCGAAAGATGGGGGTGAAAACGGTGATGGTAACCGGCGACAATCCGCTGACCGCTGCGTTCATTGCCGCCCAGGCGGGAGTCGATGACTTTATCGCCGAAGCAAAACCCGAGGATAAACTTACCTACATACAACGGGAACAGAATGAAGGAAAGATGGTGGCGATGATGGGGGATGGAACCAACGACGCTCCGGCTCTTGCCCAGGCCGACGTCGGCGTTGCGATGAACAGCGGAACACAGGCGGCCAAGGAAGCGGCCAACATGGTCGATCTGGACAGCGATCCCACAAAGCTTCTTGAGGTGATCGAGATCGGCAAGCAACTGCTGATTACCAGAGGGAACATCACAACGTTCTCGATAGCCAACGACGTGGCCAAATATTTCGCCATTGTTCCTGCCTTGTTTGCCGTAGCCCTTCCGGGACTTGATACAATGAATCTGATGCGGCTTGCCGGACCGGAATCGGCCATCCTCTCGGCCGTTATCTTCAACGCTCTGGTCATCCCCCTGCTGATCCCTCTTGCACTTCGCGGCGTTACCTATCGGCCCATCGGTGCGTCGGCTCTGCTGCTGCGGAACCTGATGATATACGGTCTTGGAGGGATCATCTTCCCCTTTGTCGGAATCAAGGCGATCGATCTGGTGATCAACATCTTTCTGTGAGGAAAGGACAGCCTCCTGAACTGATGCGGAAAGCCCGTTCGGAACAGGGGTGACAAGACGATACAATGGAGAATGCACGATGAATTCTTTCCGCTCGATTCTCGTTCTCGGAGTCTCAACGCTTCTGCTCTTCGGCGTCGGTTATCCTTTGCTGATGGTCGGCACCGGACAACTGGTCCCCCGGGCCGCCGCCGGACTTCCAATCCATCGGAACGATACCCTTGTCGGATTTGAGAATATCGGACAGGCGTTCAGCTCTCCCCGATACTTTCACGGCAGGCCGTCGGCGGTGGGATACAATGGAATGGGGACCGGCGGCTCAAATCTCGGCGCGTCGAATCCGGAGTTCCATCGGCAGATCGAAGATCGCATCCGGGTTCTGCTTGAGAATAATCCCGGTCTGCATCAGGAGGATATTCCGGCGGAACTGATCACCGCTTCGGGGAGCGGGTTGGATCCGCACATCTCGACCGAAGGGGCCATGCTGCAAGTTGGCCGTATTGCCCGTGCCCGAAGTCTTCTGGAAACAACGGTGCGTGCGCTGGTTGTACGGGAGACCGAGGGGCCCTTGCTCGGGGTCTTCGGACCGGGGAATCGCGTCAATGTCCTCAGGCTGAATCTGGCGCTGGACGACCTTGAGAATCCCGGCGGAGAAACTAAAGAAGAACAATCGGTATCGGAGTGAACGATGCGTCCAACGGAAGTTAGAGTTCGAGTCGCGGCATTCCGCCTGTGCTTGAGTCTTCCGTTTGTCCTGCTGAGCGGAGCTTCTTCCCTCAATGCCCAGCAGGATGCGGACAGCTCATCTCTTACGGTTGGAGCATCAGTCGATCTCTTTTATGCCGATTACTTTCAGGATGATGCGTCCGATTCCGGCCGGTTCAGCGGAGGCGTTT